>RECT01000149.1 GCA_007693875.1 Spirulina sp. DLM2.Bin59 | reverse complement strand
GGGATTAGCATAGGACACCCCCACCTCGCCGCAGGCAGGTGGGGAGAGCTTCATAATCCTGAGATAACGCTGCGGTTTCTGCCCCTAGTTCACTGCCCAACAGGAGGGTACTGGCGATCGCAAACGTCATTTGCTTCACTTCGCCCCAAAAATGGATTTGCCCCTGCTCAACCCACCGCTCAATGGCTTCCCGGCAGAGATTATCCATTGTGGTGAAGTAGTGGGCCAGGGCGGGGCCATGGAATGCGGGCATCAGGAGTTTACGATTGCGGCGATGTTCCTCCCCTTCCATGAGAAAGAGCGATCGCCCCAGCAAAACCTTAAAGGTTGCCGGCCAACCCTCTCGCCAGGAAAAATGCTCCATGTGGGTGGACAAAATAAAGCGATTGGCTTCGGGCCCCATCATCACCACCGTCGGGCGGTTGAGGAGATGGGTTTTAAAAATGGGGCCGTAGCGACGATGGCGTTTCGCGGCAAAGTGGCGATCGCGCAAAAAACTGATCGTTTCCCCGACAATGGGCAAACCCAAGGAACCAGGGGGGAGAGGGGCTGTATTCATGATTGTGAAATCAGAAGCAGGGTATCGCGTTGATGCTGAATCCCCCCCACCGTAGGGAGGCATTGGGTTTAGGAGGCGGCAAACACCCGTTCATACTCCTCAATCAGTTCATCGAGTTCCTCAAGGGCCTGATTGACATCAAGGCGCAGCGTCCCTAAATCCGGCTGCTCCAACAGGTTCAGTAAGAAATTGCGCTGTTCGCGAACTTGGCTCACGCGGTCATGGAGGGCTTGTTCGTCCATTGTTTCAGTCATGGCAAAATTTCAATAGGGGGTTTTGTGGACAGGTTAGCAGGAGATGGGTTTGAGGGGGAGGCGATGCCCTTATCTAAAACTCCCCACTGGAACCATAATCTTGGTAGCCACCACTCTCGGCATTATCGCGCTTAGATCCCAAGAGATCGAGGCGATCAACGTTGATCACCGGCTTAGATCGGCTGGCCCCCGTGGCACGATCCTGCCAGGTTTCAATGATCAATGCCCCCTCAATGCCGACAAGTCCGCCCTTGCGGACATAATTAGCGGCGATTTCGGCAGTTTTCCCCCAAATCTTGAGGCTAAACCAATCCGGCTGATCATCTCGGCTGCGACGGTTCACCGCAATGTTAAACTCACACAAGACCGACCCCGACTCAAAATAACGAACCTGGGGGTCAGACCCCGCTCGACCCACTAAATGCACAATATTCAAGCTCATCCGTTCTTTAATCCCTTTAACTCAGAAACTTCCCTAACGATAGCCTGTACTATATTAACTTCTTTCCCGATCCCTGGCGCATAACAGCGTAAACAATTTTCATCTTGACCTAGACGATTCGCCTAAAAGGGTATAGAATCCACATCGGTTGCATTACGAGCATCACATCACATTCAGTTAGTCAGTACCGTATCGCACTTTGGGGGCGGAAATAAACGTGGGATTATTTAGTCGTTTTACATTGTCTCGGGACATGGGTATCGACTTGGGAACAGCCAACACCCTCGTCTATGTCTCCGGAAAAGGGATTGTTTTGCAAGAACCTTCCGTTGTTGCAATTGACCAAGACTTAAAAGTCCCCCTTGCGGTCGGGGAAGATGCCAAGAAAATGCTTGGTCGTACCCCCGGTAACGTTGTGGCGCTGCGGCCCCTTCGGGATGGTGTGATTGCTGACTTTGATACTGCTGAACTCATGCTGAAGCACTTCATTCGGCAGGTACATGAGGGCCGTGCTCTCGTTTCCCCTCGGATTGTGATTGGCATTCCCAGTGGTGTCACTGGGGTAGAACGTCGTGCAGTGATGGAAGCCGCCTCCCAAGCTGGAGCACGGGACGTTTACTTAATTGATGAGCCCGTTGCCGCCGCCATTGGTGCAGGCTTGCCCGTTGCCGAACCCACCGGCAACATGATCATCGATATTGGCGGGGGAACCACAGAAGTTGCCGTCTTGAGTTTACAAGGCACGGTGCTGAGTGAATCTGTCCGGGTTGCCGGGGACGAACTCAGTGAATCCATCACCCAGTACATGAAGAAAGTCCATAACCTCGTAGTCGGGGAGCGGACAGCGGAAGAAATTAAAATCCAAATTGGCTCGGCTTATCCCCTCCAAGGTGATGATGAACTGACAATGGAGGTGCGAGGCTTGCACCTCCTATCGGGTTTACCCCGGACTGTCACGATCAAATCCTCAGAAGTTCGTGAGAGTATGTCTGAACCCCTGGCGGTGATTGTCGATGCAGTGAAGCGAACCCTTGAGCGTACACCCCCGGAACTTGCAGCCGATATTATTGATCGGGGGATTATGCTTGCCGGTGGCGGTGCATTGCTGAAAGGGATTGATACGTTAATCAG
Source organism: Spirulina sp. DLM2.Bin59 (assembly GCA_007693875.1). Lineage (GTDB taxonomy): Bacteria > Cyanobacteriota > Cyanobacteriia > Cyanobacteriales > Spirulinaceae > Spirulina. The sequence continues at coordinate 11,798 of RECT01000149.1, read as the reverse complement.
CCATGAAACCGGCATTGTCACCCACATTGCCGCTGACCCCCTCAGTTGCGTTGTGCTGGGAACCGGGCGTGTACTGGAGAACTTTAAACAACTGGAGCGGGTCTTTAGCAGTCGGTCGCGGGTTATGTAGATTTGATCTTCTTGCTACAATAACCGCAGACTGTTGAGGCAGAGTTGATGTTTACAGTGCGCCGCTGGTGGGATCGCTATGGGCCGAGGTTTTTCGTCACAGGTTTGGTGTTGGCTGCTGCCCTTTTTCTGCGCCAAACCCAAGGGGCGTTCGTTTCTGAACTTTATTATCGGATGGTTCAGTCTTTCCAACCTGGCCCAACGCCTCAAGAGCGTTGGGCTGATGCGCGGGTTTCTGAGCTTGAAACAAAGCTGGTTAATATTGAGCAACAGAATCAAAAATTACAAGAACTGTTGGACTATACTGAAACCTACCAGGGAGAACTCATTGCAGCCCCTGTAATTGGCCGCAGTGTGGATCATTGGTGGAAACAAGTGACGTTGGGCCGAGGTTCCACCAGTGGCATTAAAACAGGTTATGTGGTGAGTAGTCCTGGCGGTTTGGTAGGCCGGGTGATTAAGGTGACACCGAACACGAGCCGGGTGTTGCTGGCCAGTGATCCCACCAGTAAGGTGGGGGGGAAGATTGCCCGCAATAACTTTATGGGCTATATCCGGGGTGAAGGTTCGGATACGGCGGTGATGGAGTTTTTCGATAAGGTTCCAGATGTGAAGCCGGGAGATAAAATTGTTACGTCTCCGGTGAGTTATTTGTTTCCTGCGGGGATTCCCATTGGGACGGTGGAAACGGTGGACTTGGAGAAAAGCCCTGCGCCGGAGGTGGTGGTAAAGTTTACGGCTCCTTTTGATTATTTAGAGTGGGTTGTGGTACATCCCTTTGAAAGTCGCCTTTAAGGGTTGAGGATGGAGTTGTGCTGAGATTTCTGGATTTTTCGCCACGGTTTCGCAGTTTTTGCAATTGGCTAATTGTGGTTGGCTCGATTTTGCTCTGCTTGATGATCCTGCCCACCCGCTTACCGGGGACAGAGCTGTTGGGGATTCGCCCCAATTGGTTGTTGATCTGGGTGGTGGTGTGGAGTGTGAAGCGCAATGCTTATCAGGGGGCGATCGCCGGCATTGCCTTGGGCTTAATCCAAGATGGTTTAACGGCCTTTGATGGTGTGCCTATGGTGGATGGGATCATGCCGCCCAATTTTGAGGGGAGTGAGGGGAGTACAACAGACTTGCTATTGTCCTATCCGTCCCATGTCATTACCCTGATGTTGGTGGGAATTTTGACGGCAAAGATCCAAAAACAACGGTATATCCAAGAGGATTTTATTTCCATTGCCCTAATTGTCTTTGGTATGGCGGTGGTGGCTGAAACAATCACCGCGATCCAATATAGTATCCAGGGGCTGCGGAATATCACGTTAGTCTGGACGGAACATCAACGCATTGCCCTCTCTTCGGCGATTCTGAGTAGTCTGTGGGCCCCGGTATTGTACTATCCCCTCAATCGTTGGTGGGAATACATGAGCGATCGCGACCAATCCCTTTAATCCAACCCCAAGCTTTTAAAACCTGATCTATGAACCCGATTCACATTGGCATCATCGGTGGCAGCGGCCTTTATCAAATGGAGGCGCTGACTGATATTGAAGAAATTAGCCTTGATACGCCCTTTGGTTCCCCCTCTGATGCCCTGATTACGGGCAAACTCAATGGTACACCTGTAGTTTTTCTGGCCCGTCATGGCCGCCACCATCACCTCACACCCACGGAATTACCCTTCCGGGCTAACATCCACGCCATGAAGCAGTTGGGGGTGGAGTATTTGATTTCTGCCTCGGCGGTGGGTTCACTGCAAGCGGAGGCCAAACCGCTGGATATGGTGATCCCGGATCAGTTTATCGATCGCACCCAACACCGTAAAGCGACATTTTTTGAAGAGGGAATTGTCGCCCATATTGGTTTTGGCCATCCGGTTTGTGGCCAATTGGCAACGCTGTTGGGGGATGCGGTGGAGAGTCTAAACTTGCCGGATGTGGGATTACATCGGGGCGGGACCTATGTTTGTATGGAGGGGCCGGCTTTTTCCACCCAAGCGGAGTCTAATCTCTATCGCAGTTGGGGCGCAAAGGTGATCGGCATGACGAATTTAACAGAGGCGAAGCTGGCCCGGGAGGCGGAAATTGCCTATGCAACCCTGGCGTTGGTGACGGATTACGATTGCTGGCATCCCGACCATGATCATGTGACGGTGGAAATGATTATTGATCATCTCCACCGCAATGCCCACAATGCCCAGCAGGTGATTCAAACGGTGGTGGCTAACTTGGCGGCCAATCCGCCGGTTTCTGAGGCCCATCAGGCGTTAAAGTATGCGATTCTCACCCCCTTGGATCAAGCCCCAGCGGCGACGAAGGCGAAACTAGAGGTGATCCTGCGCAAATATTTGTAGGTTAGGCCCCCATCGTAGGGGCGAAAAATTTTTCGCCCCATTTTTCGCCCCATTTTTCACCCCTAGGCTCCGTGGCCGGTTTTCGCTTCTTCGGCGACAATTTCCACCGAGTCGGTTGCTAATTGGGTGAGGACGGCCTGGGCGGCTTCTCCCCCCAATCGGTTCAAAGCTTGGGCAAGGCGATAACGGAGTTGCCAATCTTCATTGTCCTGAAAAGGCAGGAGGAGATCGACAGCCCGGGGATCCCCCAGTTCACCAAAGGCGCTGATGGCGGCGGTTTGGAGGAGGTTGTTATCAGAGGCGATCGCATCTGCCAAAATTTCAAACCCCCGGGGATCCCCCATTTCCCCCAGGGCCGCCACAATACTAAATTGCAACAGCCATTCTGAACTGCCTTCGTAGGCGGCTTTGAGATCCGCAAACCCTGCCGTCAGTTTGAGGGCGGCGATCGCATCCGCCGCCGCTGATTGTACATCCACCTCCGAATCATGGAGGAGCACCTCCCGCAATAACCCTAAGGTCTTCTCCGGATCCACCACCCCCAGGCGATCCATTTGGCTCACCGCCGCGTAGCGTACCCGCGCTTGGGGATCGGCTAAAACCGGCTGAATCAGTTCAAACCCCGTCGCATTATCGAGATGGCGCAGTTGGTTCAGACCGCTAATGCGATCGCCATAGTCCTCGGAACTTAACAACGCTTGTACTGATTCAGGGGTAATACTCATAGAAAATATCTGCGGGTTGCACAATATTCAGCCAAACCTAGCTGGAACCTTCGCTGGCGGCCATGGCTCGAATAATATCACTATGGGAGATAATCCCCACCACCTGGCCCGCTTGATCCACCACCGGCAAACGGCGGATATGCTTCTCATGCATAACTTTCGCCGCTTCCCGCAGATTTTGTTCCGGACGAATCGTGATCGGTTTATTCGTCATCACCTCCCCCACGGTTTGCCCTAGGGACTTGTGCAGTTCCTGTTCATAACGAGCGGGATTTTGCAGAAAAATCACACTATCGAGGAACATCACATAGGGCGGGGGATCGGCCCCCGTTTCCTGCCACATCAAATCCGTATCCGCAAGCACACCCACCAGCTTGCCCCCTTCATCCACCACCGGCAGGCCACTAATTTGCTTTTCCGCTAAGAGTTGGATCGCTTCCCCTAGGGAAGTTGCCGGAGTTACCGTAATCGGCGTGGGAGTCATAAACTCCGCCACAGTTTTCGTCATAAACCTATAGGTTTGGAAAAGTTCGCCTCTCCATTGTAGGGAATTGGGGGATCGCCCTTGGGGTTGCGTCAAGGATTGTTACAGGGAGGGGGAAGTAGGAAGTAGGAAGTGGGGGGAGCTTGGCCCTTTAGAATAGGGGCGTGATTCATTCTTTAGATGCTGTATGGTTTCCGCCCCTGATCGTCGTCAATATGCCCCTGCTACTGAGCGCAACCGTGACCCCATCCTTGAAGTGTTGCGGCAGGTTTTACCACCCCAGGGTACGATTCTCGAAGTTGCCAGCGGCACAGGACAGCATTGCGTCTACTTCGCTTCAGCCCTCGCGCCCCGCCGCTGGTTGCCCAGTGAAGTTGAACCGGAACTGCAGGCCAGTATCGTGGCTTGGCAGACCCGTCACCCCACCCCCAATCTCATGGCCCCCATTGCTCTGGATGCGGGCGATCGCCCCTGGTCTATTGAAACGGGAACCCTCCCCCCCAACTGCACCGCCGCCGATCTTGAGGCAGAACCGATCTCTACCATTGTCGCCATTAATCTGATCCATATTGCCCCTTGGTCTGTGGGTTTGGGGTTACTGGCGGGAGCAAGTCGCCTCTTGCCCCCCGATGGCATTTTGTATCTCTATGGCCCTTTTATTGAACCCGGTAAACCCCTCGCCCCCAGCAATCTGGCCTTTCATGAATCCCTTCAGTTCCGCAATCCCGCTTGGGGTCTGCGGGATCTCAACGTTGTCGAAGCAGCAGCGGCAGCGGAAGGTCTAAAACTACAACGGGTTGCCCCGATGTCGGCCAACAATCTCTCCGTCATCTTTAAAAAATGAGCCAAGGGAGAAAAATCCCCCAATCCGGAACATCTTCCCCTCAATCCCCCGTCATCAACCTAGAATTCTCCGGATAAAGGGAAACCTAAACGTAGAACTTTTCAGGGTCTTCAGCCTTTGCGGGTGTATCCCCAACATTGTTAAATCCAGCGGTTCAAGGTCACGTAAAACTTTTTCTCTCAAGGATCGAATTTTGCTACCCTGGAGAGCAAGGTGTTTGCCTATCTCCTCGCCAGCAGGTTGTTTGCTTGGGGAAATGACCGCCAACTAACCTCAGTCGCTACTAAGTACTGATGTATGCTAAGGGTTTAATCTGGATACACGCTAGTACCGTTGACCGCAATTCAGGGTGTATCCACGGTGATTGTGCATGAGTTACCTGGGAACTTTCGATGGTTTAGAGCTATGAAATTTGAAGATATTCACACATTTTTCAACAACCCGCCCCCCCATTACCTGAATCGGCAATTGGCGGTGTGTTATGTTCTTTCCGTACTCCTGTACCGTGAGTCCTACGGCACAGAGTTGATTGAACAACTAGAACAAGATTACCCTTGCTATCGGCTGTCTGACACCGTCCTCTATGGGGCGCTGAAGTTCTTAGAGCAGGAAAAAACGGTTGTTGGTTATTGGAAGAAGGTGGAAGGCAGGGGCCGTCCCCGCCGGATGTACCAGTTAAATGAGGCGGCTCACTCTCAAGCAGAGGAGTTGGCCTGGTATTGGCAGCGGTATGTGCGCCAAGACCCTCAAGGTTTGGCAATTTAAGCGATCGCCCTCCACCATGAGATGGAGAGAAATCATCAACCCAACCGACTGGATCCCCTAGATCCGTCGGTTTTTTGCGAAAAACCCGCTGGTGGTGGTGGGGCACAATCCACTTTCGGAACCCTGGCTTAAAGGGGAGAGGCGATCGCTGTATAGTGATTGAAAACCGTTTAATCTTTTGATAAGCCGATGAAACCCCTACGTTCTCTATTCATGTTGCTTCTGGTCATGGTGGCTGTCACCCTCACCGCCTGCGGTGGCAATGTTGCCAAAGCTCCCCCCACCTACACCCCGGAAAAAATCGCCGCCATTGAACGCGCCATAGCGCCCGTTGAAGAGGTTCATGACCGGATGCCGGAATTGGGCAAATATGTGGCCACTCAGGATTGGAATAATGTGAAATCCTTCCTCCATGGGCCTTTAGGTGGGTTGCGGCCTGCCTTGGGCTATCTCGATCGCCGCCTACTATTGAAAAAAGACCAGGCTGAAGCCACCGCCCGCGCTGACGCTCTGTTTGCCGATATTGAGCAGTTGGATTCTGCGGCTAGTGAGCAGGTGGGAACCATTGCCCAAGAGGTTTATGGTAAAACCGTGGCAGATTTTAATGCTTATCTAGAGTTCATCCCCCGCACCCCCGACGCATGAGCCGGGTGGTGATCGTTGGGGGCGGTGTGGTGGGGGCGATGACCGCCTACGAGTTGAGCCGCCTGGGCCAAACCGTCACCCTCTGCGAACAGGATGCGCCTGGGGCTGGCTCCACAGGGGCCGCGCTTGGGGTCTTGATGGGCATAATCAGCCAAAAAACCACGGGACGGGGTTGGCGTTTACGGGAACAAAGTATCCGCCGCTATCAAACCCTGTTGCCGGAATTAACCGCGCTTACGGGCCAGGCAATCCCCCACAATCCCCACGGTATTGTCATGTTGCGGTTTATTGATGATCCCCGCGATGATCGCTGGCAACGGTTGCAAAGGGTGCGAGCCAAGCAGGGTTGGCCCTTGGCATTGTGGGATCGGGAGGAATTGCGATCGCATTGTCCCCAGTTGGAGAGCGATCGCCTCTTGGGGGCCGTCTATTCTCCCCAAGATGGCCAAATTGATCCCCTCGCCCTCACCGCTGCCCTCTGGGCTGGGGCGCAGCATTATGGGGCAGACTGTCGCTCAGGCACGGCAGTTGAAGGCTTTAGTTGTGATCAGCAACGCTGTACAGCAGTGGTCGCCAACGGAAAAACCTTAGTCTGTGATTGGCTGATCTTGGCCGCTGGGTTAGGTTCTACCCCTTTAACCGCTCAACTTCAGCAATCGATAGCGATCCAACCGGTTTTAGGCCAAGCGTTTCGCGTCAAGTTGCCGCAACCCCTGAATTTTGGCGATTTTGCGCCGGTCATTTCTGGGGAAGATGTGCATCTTGTCCCCTTGGGCAATGGGGAATATTGGATTGGGGCAACGGTGGAATTTCCCAATGATCAAGGGGGGGTGGTTGCCGATCCCAGTTTAAAAGAACAGGTTTGGCAACAGGCGATCGCCCTTTGTCCGGCCCTGGCCCAAGGGGAAATCGTCGAAACTTGGTCGGGTTTACGGCCCCGCCCCCAAGGCCAGCCCGCCCCCCTGATTGGCCCCCTACCGGGTTACACCAACGTCCTCCTTGCCACCGGCCACTACCGCAATGGTGTACTCCTGGCCCCGGCCACGGCTCAGGCGATCTCTGAGGCAATTTGTGGCATAATGACTTAGCTTCCCAAAATAAGAGTCAACGAAATTTAGCCAGGTAGGCCCAATGGAGGCGATCGCCGCACCTAACCCCCCATCCCATGGGCCGATTGCCATCAATGCAAAAACTTCCCTAAATCTAGTCATAGGATTGGCTAGATTTTTTGGCATCTAATTGCCCTCACATCGCCATTAACCCTTTTATGCTACAATTCGGTATGCTTTTTGTCATTTGAGAGCCTTAAGCCCGCTTCTCTGCGATTCGAGGAATTTCCATGGCCAGTAACTACAGTGCAGATCAAATTCAAGTTCTCGAAGGGCTAGAGCCTGTCCGTAAACGCCCCGGTATGTATATCGGCACCACCGGCCCTCGAGGTTTGCACCATCTCGTTTACGAAGTGGTGGATAACTCCATCGATGAAGCGTTGGCGGGCTACTGCACCCATATTGAGGTGGAGTTAAATGCCGATGGTTCCGTGTCTGTGGCCGACGATGGCCGGGGCATTCCCACCGGGGTTCATCCCACCACCGGCAAATCTGCCTTAGAAACGGTGATGACGGTACTCCATGCCGGCGGCAAATTTGGTGGCGGTGGTTATAAGGTTTCCGGGGGATTACACGGGGTTGGGGTTTCGGTGGTTAACGCCCTGTCTACATGGGTAACTGTCACGGTGCGACGGGATCAAAATATTTATACCCAACGCTACGAAAAGGGTGATCCCGTCAGTGGCTTAGAAACCGTTCCCGATCCCCAACAGGAATTTACCGGCACATCCTTGACGTTTCTCCCCGATAACACGATTTTTACGGAAACCGTCGAGTTTGAATACAACACGCTTTCCGGTCGCCTCCGGGAATTGGGCTATCTCAATGCGGGGGTGAAAATTACGTTTGGCGATCGCCGCCTCGATCCCCCACGGGTTGAAACCTACTGTTATGAAGGGGGGATCAAGGAATACGTCGCCTACATGACCCGCGATAAAGAACCCCTCCATACGGACATTATTTATGTGGAAGGGGAGCGGGATGGGGTGACGGTGGAAGTGGCTTTGCAGTGGTGTATTGATTCCTATAGCGACAATATTCTCGGTTTTGCCAATAACATTCGCACCATCGACGGCGGCACACACCTGGAAGGCTTGAAGGCTGTCCTCACCCGCACGATGAACAATGTGGCCCGTAAGCGCAACAAGATTAAGGACAATGAGGCCAACTTAGGCGGGGAAAATGTGCGGGAAGGTTTAACCGCCGTCATTTCTGTGAAAGTCCCCGATCCGGAATTTGAGGGACAGACGAAAACCAAACTGGGGAATAGTGAAGTCCGGGGGATTGTGGATTCCTTGGTGGGGGAGGTGTTGAATGAATATTTAGAATTCAACCCCGCTGTAGCGGATACGATTATCGAGAAGGCGGTGCAGTCCTTTAAGGCGGCAGAAGCAGCCCGGCGGGCGCGGGAGTTGGTGCGGCGCAAATCGGTGTTAGAATCTTCCCCCTTACCGGGAAAATTGGCAGACTGTAGCTCCCGCGATCCGAAAGAGTCGGAAATTTTCATTGTGGAAGGGGATTCAGCGGGGGGATCAGCGAAACAGGGGCGCGATCGCCGCATTCAAGCGATCTTGCCGTTGCGAGGCAAAATCCTCAATATCGAAAAAACCGATGATGCCAAGATTTATAAAAATAATGAAATTCAAGCCTTGATCACCGCCCTCGGCTTGGGGATTCGCGGCGAAGATTTCAACCCCGCCCAACTGCGCTACCACAACATCATCATCATGACCGATGCCGATGTGGATGGGGCCCACATTCGCACGTTGCTGTTAACGTTCTTTTTCCGCTATCAACGGGACTTGATTGATCAAGGCTATGTGTATATTGCCTGCCCCCCCTTGTATAAGTTGGAGCGGGGGCGCAATCACCAATATTTGTATAGCGATCGCGAACTGGCTCAAGCGATTCGCGAATTCCCCGACAATGCCAACTACACGATCCAACGGTTTAAGGGTTTGGGGGAAATGATGCCCCAACAGCTTTGGGACACCACCATGAACCCGGAAAGCCGGATGTTGAAAAAAGTGGAAATTGAAGATGCCGCCGAAGCGGATCGGATTTTCACCGTCCTCATGGGGGATAAGGTGGCTCCCCGTCGGGAATTTATCGAAACGGAAGGGCCGAAGCTCAATTTAGACCAGTTAGACATTTAACGGCCATTGCCACCGCTTCGGGAATCCCCTTAGGCTGGACTGTTGTAGTCTGTTGAGCGTAATGAGGGGATCAATCATGGGGCGTAGGAAACGGTGGCAAATTTGGCTCGAATCCCGTTGGGTCTCGCCCGCTTTTGGGGGTGGGGTGTTGCTAGCCATTGGCTTGTGCTTTTTTGGGGCGGCAACCAATACGATGGCGGGCTGGCTCTATGTGATTAGTGGTTTAATGTTTGCCCTCTTGGGTTTGGGGGCGATTTTACCGGGGCGATCGCTCCGGGATTTAAAAGTGGAACGACAGCAGATCCCCCCCGTAAGTGTGGGGGATCTGTTGCGCGTTGAAGTGAGGATCACCAACCCGACGACAAAACCGAAAATGTGGCTGCAATGTCTGGAGGCTATCCCTCCGACTCTGGGCACACCAAACCCCATGGGGATCGAAATTATTCCCCCCCAAAAGACCTACAACGCCACGAGCCATTACCGGGCAACTCGTCGGGGCTTGTACCGTTGGCCGGGGCTGTTTGTCCGTACCGCCAGCCCTTTGGGGTTGTTTTGGTGTCGGCGGTGGCGATCGCTCCCCGCCCAGGCGATCGTTTATCCGCAAATCCTACCCCTACGCCGCTGTCCCCTCATCGACAGCCTCCAGCACGATGAACAGGTGCAATGGCAGCGAGAACACCGCTACGAAGCGGCCACGGAAGGGATCACAAAAGCCCTCCGTCCCTACCGCTTTGGTGATCCCACCCGGCTGATCCATTGGCGCACCAGTGCCCGCTTTGGCACGCTCCAAGTCCGGGAACTGGAAATTCTCACCAGTGGCCGGGAAATGATTATTGGGTTAGATACGGCGGCCCCCTGGTTGCCGGAGCAGTTTGAAGATGCGGTAACGGCGGCCGCGTCCCTCTATTTCTACGCCAGCCGCGCCCAGTTGGGGGTAAGGCTCTGGACAGCTAGCACCGGGGCAGTCCAGGGGAATCGCGTTGTGCTGGAAACCTTGGCCGCCACAGAATACGCCGAAACCCCCAGCCATGAGCCACCGCGCCAAACCCCCTTGTTATGGTTAACCGCCAACCCCCAACCCAATACCCAATTACCCCAGGGCAGTTTAACGCTGCTGTTTGTGCCGGAGGGATCAACAGCACAAGCGAGGGAGGCACAGCTTTTGATCCGGGGCGATCGCCCCCTCACTGAAGAACTCAGCCAAGCCATGCCCCGTATTTAGGTTTCAGGGATGGCATGGTGCTCTAGGGCCAACTGCACCAGTTGATCCAACAAATCAGGGAATGTCACCCCGGTTTCTCCCCACAATTGAGGGTACATACTCAGGGAAGTGAACCCCGGTAGGGTATTAATTTCGTTGATGAAAATTTCCCCCGTGGCCTCCACATAGAAAAAGTCCACCCGTGATAACCCGGCCCCATCCACCGCCAAGAAAGCATCCATGGCCATGGCTTGAATTTTGGCGGTAATCTCTGCGGGAAGAGGAGCGGGGATCAGGAGGTTAGCGCGGCCATCGGTGTACTTGGTTTCATAATCATAAAATTCCCCCTCAAAGGTGATTTCCCCCACCACCGAGGCTTTAGGGTTGTCATTCCCTAACACCGCACATTCCACTTCCCGTGCGACCACCCCCGCCTCAATGATGATGCGGCGATCGTACCCTGCGGCCTGATCTAACGCCGCTTCTAACTCGCTACGGCTTTTCACCTTGGCAATCCCCACCGAAGACCCCAAGTTTGCAGGTTTAACAAACATGGGGTAATCCAGTTGGGCCTCAATATCATCACAAAGCTTAGGAAACACACAGGGATTCGACCAAATTTGCGATCGCGTCACCCCCACATACTTCACCTGGGCTAAACCCGCGCCCGCAAAAGCCGTCTTCATCGCCAGCTTATCCATCCCCACCGCCGAACCCAGCACCCCATTCCCCACATAGGGAACCTGCATCAACTGCAATAGCCCTTGAATCGTGCCATCTTCCCCATTCGGGCCATGGAGAACGGGGAACCACACATCAACCCTCCCCGCCTCCGGGGGAAATTGCCAGCGGGGATTCACATCAGAATCCGTCACCTCCATTGGATCGGGGTTAACCTCCCCTTGCAAAATTGCCGCCGCCACCTCTGGGCCACGCCAGATCCCATTCTTTTGAATATAGAAGGGGGTGACTTGGTATTTCTCGCGATTACCTTCGGTATTGAAGCCCTGGGCGATCGCCCGCGCCGAAATCACCGACACCTCATGCTCCCCTGAACACCCCCCAAACAACAAACCCACATTTAACTGCCCCATTGATCCTCCTGAGCAACAACCCATTAGTAAGAAATTCTAAGAACCCCGCGATTCTACCACCGTTGTTCCGTAGGAGAGGGGCGATCGTCTTACCCAGCATCCATTAACGTTCATTTGTATTGATAATCTCATGCACACCCCCCACCCATCCCCCGATCCCAAACTTTTTTCAACTTTTTTCAATCCCCCAAAGCCTTACAGGGAGGGAAACAGAGAGATTCAGGAGAAAGAATCGAAAAAAAGATCTAAAAAAAGGGTTGACAGGTTTAGGGGAAGTGGCTATATTGATAAATGCGCGGCAA
>RECT01000221.1 GCA_007693875.1 Spirulina sp. DLM2.Bin59 | reverse complement strand
CTCCCCGCTCCCCATTGCCCGTCCCCCATCCCCTACCCTCCTATGACCAACTACCCAACTTCCACAACAGCCCAAACCTTGGGCGACTGGGCCTATGTGGCGATCGCCACCCATTTCGATACCGTTTGCACCCATGAACCGGAAGTCCTCAAGGGCAAAGACCCGGAAGCCGTTCATCAAATGCGGGTGGGGATGCGTCGCCTCCGTTCCGCCCTCGTCGGCTTTGCGCCGGCCTTGGATCTGCCCCCTGTGATTCAATGCCGCAGGATTGGCAAAGTGGCCCGGATTTTAGGGCGATTGCGGGATCTCGATGTTTTGAGCGAAACCCTGTTTAACCACTACGCTTTAACCCTCCCCCCCGAGGAGCAAAAACGCCTAGAGGCCATCGCCCCCATCACCCGTAAACACCATAAACAAAGGCTCAAATCCGTCCGCCGCGCCCTCACCCACAAAGGCCACTACCAAACCCTCCACACCGCCTTTTACCTATGGTTAGCCTCCCCCAGCTATTACCCCTTTGCCAACGCCCCCATTGCCCTCGTTTTAGCAGATCTTCTCGCCCCCCAGGTGGGTAAATTTCTCCTGCATCCCGGTTTTTTTCTCTCCCCAGAAGCAGCCCTAACGGAAATTGAAATTCTCCACGATTTGCGGAAATTGGGCAAACAAACCCGTTACCAACTGGAATTATTTGCGCCTTTCTATGGCGACCCCTACCATACCCACATCAAGCATATTAAAAAAATTCAATCGGTTCTGGGGGATTTACAGGATAGCTACGTTCTGGAGGAATTTTTGCAAGGTTACATCAAACAACCCCTAGGAAAAGCATTGCCGGAGGTGATGGCCCAATTGGAGAGCGATCGCACCAAATCCCTCATCGCTTGGCATAGCCTCCAACAAATTTACCGCGCCCCCCAAGCGCGGCACGAACTCCACCAAGCCGTACAATTTCCTCTCACCGCAGCCTAGGGCGAAAAATTTTTGTGCCTCCGGCAGGCTTACGCCAACGCCCCTACGGATTTGATATTCTTGCCATCAACCCATGTCTATCCCCCTTCCCCCCCCTCCCCCGGATCATATCGGCTGGCCTTGGACAGCGGAGCCGCCGCCCTTAACGCCCTTGCCCCACTATCCAAAAATCACAATTATCACCCCTAGCTTTAATCAAGGCGAGTATTTAGAGGCCCTGATTCGTTCCGTATTGCTGCAAAATTATCCTAATTGTGAATTGTTGGTGTTTGATGGGGGGAGTGGCGATCGCACCCTGGAAATTTTACACAAATACGAGGGTTTAATTCAATGGGTGAGTCAACGGGATCGGGGTCAATCCGATGCCGTTAACCAAGGGTTAGACCAAGCTAGCGGCGAACTAGTGGGTTGGCAAAATTCCGATGATCTCTACGGCCCCCACGCCTTCTATTTTGCCGCCCAAGCCTGGCTAAACCATCCCGAAAGTGATGTGATCTATGGCAAAATTGATCACCTCAGTGAAGCGGGAGATTACTTATTTCCCTATCCGGTCAAAACCGCTACCGTGGCGAACATGATCCCCTATTCTGCTGTCACCAATCACAGTGTTTTTCTCACTCAAAATGTAATTCAAGCTGGGGAGCGGTTAGATTTAGACTATCATCACTGTATGGATCAAGAGTTTATTCTTCGGCTGCTCCTCAAGGGCTATAAATTTACATTTGAGCCAAATATTCTCGCCTATTGGCGATTGCATGATCAGAGTAAATCCAGTCAACAAATGCAGATTTGGGCGCGGGAAGCCTTTCGCCTCTGTGAGCGGGTTTATCGTGATGCAGAGATTGGGGCTGACATTCGCGAGCAGGCCAAGGATTGCCTCTATAGTTTATGTCGGGATAGTTTTGCTAAGGGGCGGATGGCGGTATTTCGGGAGCAGGTGGGGGCGTTGCGATCGCACTTTGGCCCCCTGCCGCTAGAACTCCGATGCAAAGCCGCCTTCGGGCAATTACCCGGGGCGAAGATGTTAATTGATGCCAAGGCGAAATGGAGGTAGGAACATGGTGAATTGGGGGTATCGGGCGGCCCGGTGGAAGGGCCAGGGGATGCGGTGGTGGTATGGGCGACGGTTGGCACAAATCAGCCAACGGCCCCAGAGTTGGGGGCCAAGGTTTGCCGCCTCGGTTTATGCCCTCTCCTGTGGGCGGGATTTGCCGGAACAGGTGGCCAGCCTGCGATCGCTCCTCCAGTTTGTCGGTGTACCCGATCGCTATGTGATCGTTTCCGATGGCAGCCATCGTTTAACGGATATTGAAATGCTGCGGCGGATTCATCCCTGTGTGGTGGTGGTGCCGTTGGTGGATTTTGCCGATCGCACCTTGCCCCCCGCAGTAGCGGACTATGCCCAACTCAATCCCATGGGCAAAAAGTTAATGATGATTCTTTCCATCCCCATTGAGGGGCCAACGATTTACAGCGATTCAGATATTTTCTTTTTTCCCGGGGGGCGATCGCTCCCTGAACTGTTAACCGCCAATCCGGGGCAATCCTACTATCTCCCCGATGCCGATCCTGCCTTTGATGAACAGATTCTGACGGGGATGCCCCCCGCAGAGCCAATTAATGGCGGTTTGATCATTTTTGGCCATCCTCCCGATTGGTCTGCGGCCATGGCGCGGTTTCTGGCCCTCACCACCCCCCCCACCTATTTCACCGAACAAACCATGATGCACCTCACCCTCCATCGGGACGGTGCCAAACCCCTACCCTTGGATCGCTATGTGATGGCGCGGGATGATGAGTTTCTGTGGGGCGATCGCTATGCTGGCCCGGAAATTGTCTTGCGCCATTATGTTACGCCGGTACGCCATAAGTTTTGGGGGAATTGGCGATACTTGGGGTGAGCTGAAAAAGTTTTCGCTCCTCAGCCCTACCTTTTCCCGATCCGCTTTCCTGTATCCTATGGAGCAAGTGCGGATCAATTGAAATTATGGTGCTGATCACTTATCCCTATCCTTCCCAGCGGCGGGTTGTCCTCGGTAATCGGGGGGTGGTGGCGACGAGCCAAGCCCTGGCGAGTTTGGCGGGGATGGAAATGTTGCAGGCGGGGGGAAATGCGGTGGATGCCGCCATTGCCACCGCCATCACCCTCACCGTCGTTGAACCCACCTCTAACGGCCTGGGTTCCGATGCCTTTGCCTTGGTGTGGGATGGGACAAAGCTCCATGGTTTCAATGGTTCAGGCCGGAGTCCGGCGGGGATGAAGCGCGATCGCTACACCACAGAAATTCCCCAATTCGGCTGGCCCAGCGTCACCGTACCGGGGGCAGTCTCCGCTTGGCAGGCCCTTTGGGAACGGTGGGGATCCTTACCCTGGGCCCAACTTTGCGCCCCGGCCATCCACTACGCCACCGCCGGTTTTCCAGTTTCCCCCGTCACGGCCTTAGCTTGGCAACGGGAAGCCCACCGCTTTGCCACGGTACAGGGGCCAGAGTATGAAGCATTTAAACGGGCATTTTTTCCGGGGGATGGCTGCGCTGGGGCCGATCGCGCTCCCCATGCTGGGGAAACCTGGCGGAGTCCGGGCCATGCGGCCACCTTAAGGACGTTGGCCAATGAGGGGGGTCGCAGTTTCTACGAGGGGAGTATTGCCGAACAAATCGCCCGATTTTCTGCCCAAACCGGCGGCTGGCTCACCCGTGCAGATTTAGCTGCCCATCAGGGGGACTGGGTGGAGCCCCTCAGTATGCCCTATCGGGATGTGGAGGTGTGGGAGATGCCCCCCAATGGTCAGGGCTTGGCGGCGTTAATGGCGTTGAATATTTTGGCGGGTTTTGATCTGGCAGCGGAGCCGAGGGATAGTGTGATTTCCTTCCATCAGCAAATAGAGGCGATGAAGTTGGCCTTTGCCGATGCCCAGCGTTATATTAGTGACCCGGCAACGATGCCCATCCCCCCGGCGGCCTTCCTGACGGCGGATTATGGGGCGGAACGGCGGCAGTTAGTGGGCGATCGCGCCCTTCCCCTGGCCAATCCTGGCCTACCCAAAGGGGGAACCGTCTATCTTTGCACCGCAGATCAGCGGTTTATGGTGTCGTTCATCCAGTCGAACTTTATCAATTTTGGCAGTGGTCTATTGGTTCCCGAAACAGGGATCGCGCTGCAAAATCGGGCTTGGGGGTTTAATCTCATCCCCGGCCACCCCAACGAACTCGCCCCGAAAAAACGCCCTTTCCACACGATTATCCCCGCCTTCCTCACCCGCAACGGTCAACCCCTCGGCCCCTTTGGGGTGATGGGGGCGCAGATGCAGCCCCAAGGTCATGTTCAGATGGTGGTGAATACGACAGATTACGGCATGAATCCCCAAGCGGCGTTAGATGCCCCCCGCTGGCGGTTTTTGCGGGACAATTTGGTGATGTTAGAGCTAGGGGTGGAGAGAAGTATTGCAGCGGGCTTAACGGAGCGGGGCCACCGCGTCACCGTCACCCCCGCGATCCATGAGTTTGGCAAAGGGCAAATGATTTTAAATCAGGGGGGGACATTTTGGGCAGGGACGGAGCCGAGGGCCGATGGGGGGGCGATCGCCTGGTAATGGCCCACTGATTCTAAATTGATGCTAATAATTGTTCAGTTGATCATCTTCGGCATAGTAGAACGGTCGCACCTTGGCGGTAAAGCCGGACGCTTTGAACTGCTTCAGTTGTAGGGGGAGAGGTTGGTTAGCGGCCACCATGATCCGGATTTGAAAATCACTCTCACCGGGGGGGACTTCCGGAATAGAGCCGATGCGCGTGCGGTTTTGGAGCACTGGGTTGCCGTTGGCATCGTAGATCCGGCCAAAGACATCCGCATCAATCACATACTTACCCGTGGGATTTGTGGCCTTCCCCGTCACCAAAAAACAGTTTGCCTCTTGAATTCCCATACTCGTCACCGCCCCCTCTGCTAAGTTGGCGGGGCATTGGTGGTAATCAAGGTCAGAAATTTGGACAGTGGTGAGGGCGATCGCCCCCGGTGCCAGCCAGCCCATCACCGCCACCGTTAGGATCATGAGATAGGCAACTCGCGTCAGCGCACCCATCGCCCCTCGGCGTAACTCCTGCATCATCAGCTTTCCTCCCTATAGTGATCCCGTATTATCGAGGGACGCATCCAACTCCATGCGTTGCTCCATCCGTCGCAAAAAATAGCCCGTCATCATCGCCGAGGCCAACAAATTGGCCATATTTTCGCGATCCGTGATGATTTGGACATTGAAATCTTCCGTGGGCAAGAGGCCCACCAAGCCCTGGACATTGTGGGTGATGATCTGCCTGACTTCCGGAGTTGCCGACTGCGCGACCTGCTCTAGAACTTCGGGATGTTGCTGCTTCAGATACTGCAAAAGCAGGTTCATGTCGGCTTCTTCCGTGTTGAAGTTGAAGAGGTTAGGGTCTAACACCATCAGGTTTTTGGTAAAAATGAGGGGACTTGCTTTCCTCTACTCTAAACGATCTTGCCCATTGTGGCCAGTAGGCGGCGCGGTGCAGGAGACCAAAATGCCGCTGTCCTGGCCTCGATCAGTGGGGGGCAGTAGCCTCAGCTCGACCACAAACGGAGTGCCGAATCTCCAGCTCATCTGGATTTAATCCGGAAATTCAGCAAAAACACTGAAATCTCTGGCAGGCTCACACCGCAGGATTTAACTTTTCCAAGAGGATAAAAGCCTGATCCCACCTGGGTTTGCAGCCCATTGCACCCCTTTACAGAATCTTGATAAATTTGCCGCCAAATTCATCAAAACTTTACCTAGACCGGGTCAAAATTGAGTTTAATAGAGTGAGGGGACGGTGTTTCTGTTGTTGCCGGGGCCTGATATCCCCAAGGCAGATTGTTTAAATTCTTAGTCGCGAGTTAACTTGGGGAGGATTTCCATCATGTTTACAAGAAAATTACTGTTGGGTTTATCGTTAGTCGCCAGCTTGGGGGCGATCGCCGCTCAGCCAGCTTGGTCTTTGACCATCGACTTTGACGATGCTGAAACCAACTATCGCACTTACACCCACAATCCCGATCCTGACGCACTCTACCGGTATGGTCAGGTTGCTGCGATCCATGCCCTGACCGATGGGGATTTCAGTACTAACGTTGAACTGTACTACTCCAGTGAAGATGTCACCCGGAACGTCGGGTTTGACGCCACCGTGGGCAACTACACCGCCAGAGTCACCAGCGTTACCACCTCTGACTGGCAGGATTACGGGGCACAATGGAGGCAAGACCTCTTCACCCGCTATAACAGCTTCCAAACCAGTTGGGACAGTCTCAGCAGTCCGGCTCAAACGGTATTTGAAGAAACTTTTAAGTATGCGGGCCTGGGTGATCCCAATATTGCCCAGTTTGCCATGGATGCCAGTGGCGGCATGACGATCCACACCGTCGGATTTTATGACCTCCGCGCCGTGCTGCAAACCCGAGCCGGGGAAAAATTAGCCCAGTATGAAACGCTGGCGAAACTAGCCACCGCGACCAATACCCAAAAAGCAGCGGCGGCGGCACAAATGGGCATCAGCACCACTGAGTTGAATCACAAAATTGCCGCTTCTCCCTTTGCCATTGAAGGGTTAACCGCCCTCTTGGCAACGGTGAACAACCTGCAAGAAACCCTACAAGCCAGTGAAGTGGCTCGGGTAGATCTCTACAAAAATGGTGAATTCCAGGGCCGGGAATATGCCTATAGTTTCAATGCCGTTGCTTCGGGGATTACCGCTTTGGATGATGGCGAATCCTACAGCGGCGTTTATACCTGGACAAAACCCGGTAACTCAGGGGATGGCAACGTCCCGGAACCCACATTCCTCCTCGCCACTGCCGTTGCCGGTGGCCTCTTCTCCGCTGCCAAACGGAAGCAAAAACAAAACAGTTAGCCCATGACTACCCCAAGGCGATCGCCACTGTCACGGCGCTCCCTTGAAGATCCCTAAACACCTGTTTGGGGACTAATAATTTACCGCCGCTCGCTTTCAGGGCGGCGGCTTCAGCGACGCTAGGGGTTCCTAGGGTGGCGGCGACAATCTTGGCGGGGGTGGGTACGGGGATGGCGGCCAATTCCTCAGGGGTAAACGTCACGAGGGGATAGCCCCCCTGGGCGCAAAGTTGGAGCAGGGCCACCTCATCCCCTTTGCGATCCACCGTAGCGATGCCGGCGATCGCCTCCCGCGCCAAACCGGCGGAGCTCAAAACCGCTGTTAACGCCGCCTCCATCCCAGCCAAACTCGTCCCCCGTCCACAGCCTAACCCCACCCACAGGCTCCCCACTGCGGGCCGATGGATCACAGTCTTAGCGCCCCAGTTTGCCATCCCGCAGCAGCTTCACATATTGCAAATAAACTTGATATTCAATGGCCTTCTCCTGGGCCAAACTATAAAACTGGCTCGTTTCCGGCACCTTTTCCATGGACACCACCGCCTGATCCCAAGCCAACACTGCATCATCCCAAGTTCCCTGGTTCTGGGCCTGCCGCGCCACCTCCACCGCCCGCTCAGCATCCTGCACCGCCACATAAAAGGCCAAATCCACATCCTGAGAACGCTGAAGGGCATATTCCTCATAGCCCTGGTATTCAATCACCTTCTCCTGCGCCTGGGCATAGTTGGGGTGATCCACCGGCACAGCCCGCATCCCAGCCACCGCCGCCTGCCAATGTTCCGCAATGTCCTGCCAATCGTTAGCGGTACGAGCCTGGGGCAATGCCGCCACCGCTGCATTGGCATGATTAACCGCCTCATGGAACGCCAATTGCGGATCGGGACGCTCATCCACCACAGCGATGGCTGTGGGATTTTCCGAGGGCATAGCGGCCTCAGAAATGGGGGCTCCATCCTTGCCGCCGCCGAACAAAGCCGCTAAAGACCAGCCCCCCAGGGCCAGAGGCACCAAGGACATTAACACCGCCTCGGTGAACCGGGGCACACGCCGTTTGGACTGTTCCATATCGACGATGGGGGGAACCGGCAGACCCGAGGGGGGCAAAGGCGCTTCCGTATCTTCCGTAATGGTGGCATCGGCTTCGAGGACATCGAGGGGACTGTTCTCCTGTTCCTCCTCTGGGGTTTCCGGGGTTTTAACCGGGCGGGGGGAATTGGGGAGGGCCGGGGGCAGGTTGAGGAGGTCGGGGATATGGATGGCATCGGCCTGTTGGGCGATCGCCTGCTGCATCCAAGCTTCAAACCGATCCTGCATTAACCGTTGCCGCAACCCCTCGCTAAACTTCACCGGAATATACCGCTCTAGCCGCACAATCACCACCCACTGATCCACCCGGAACGGTGGGGAAACCTGGCCCGGTTGGCTGATGCGGAGCATTTGGGCCAGTTTGGGGTGGAGGTTGGACAGTTCCAACGGCCCCACGAGGCCATTGGTGCGGGCTTCGGGCCCTTGGGAATAACGGGTGGCCAATTCCGCAAAATCCGCTTCTGATTCCCGCAGTCGGAAATAGAGTTCCTGAATAATTTCAAGATTATCGGTTTGGATCAGCGAAAAGAGCACCTGATCGTAACGTTCCTGTTGATTGAGGAATTCCGCCTCAACCTGGGCCCCCCAAGCGGCTTCTTTAAATTTTTGTAACTTTAACTGGCGCGGTGCCACCCGTTCTATTTGCTCCCGCGCCGCATTGAAATATTGGGGCTGTTGAGCCAGTTGGTCGCAGTAGTCCTTAAACTCAAAATCCGTGTAGGTAATGGAGGCGATCGCCCGCTCAATGGTGAGTTCTCGCAGCAGATGGGGCAAAACTTGCGGTGAAGTCAGCAAGTTCACAACAGCTTCTGCATCTAAGTTTTGCGGATTGGTGTTTAGAACTGTGCTCATGGCTCTTGGGGGCAGTTAACAGCACTTCGGATTAGACTGGATACCCCATTCTAGGCCGTTCTTTGGCAAAAATTGGCCCAGATTGTCAATCAATTGCCGGACGGTTCTGTAAAAAGGTGAGGCGCAAGGGCCTGCTTCAGCCCTTCCCGATACCGTTGCCAGGTTAACACCTCCGCCCGTTGGCGGGCGGCCTGGCCCATCCGTTGCAATTCCTCCGGGTGGCCATGGGCCCAATCTAATTTAGCCACCAATGCCCCCACATCCCCCGCTGGAATAATCCAGCCCTCCACCCCATCGGTGATGATATCTGTGGCCCCGGCGTTGGCGGTGGTGAGGATTGGCAGGCCGCAGGCCATGGCCTCCAATTGCACCAGGGCCACCCCCTCAATTAAGGAAGGAAAGACAAACAAACTCGCCCGCTGATAATGGGGCAACAGTTGGGCGTGGGGGATGGAGCCGTGGTAGTGGATTTGGGGATTTCCGGGGGGGAGCCAACCGGGGGGAAATTCATTGATGCCGATCAGGTGGAGTTCTGCATCGGGGTAGGAGAGCGATCGCCACGCTTCTAACAAATAATGCACCCCCTTGCGCGGCCCCACCCGCCCCACAAATAACACCCGTAAAGTTTCCCGTTCCCGAATGCTAGGGGTAAAGGTTTCCGAGGGCGCACCAAAGGGAATCACGGTGATCCGCTCCGAAGGAATACCCGTGGGGGCGAGGGAAGCCTTCACCACCGTGGAAGGGACAATAATCCGATCCGCTAACTGCAATTCCTGATCCTTCCGGGCTAACTTGGCGGGGGGTTCTCGCAGGGACAGCAGAGCCGGAGCCAAGGCAGGAAAGCGATCGCCCTCCCGCTGTTGAATCGCCTGACTATGGCGGTAGTAAACAATGGGGAGATCATAAATACAGAGTTTCCCCTGGCCTTTTGCCCGCTCAAACATCGTCGCCGCTCCATCCTCATAGCCATAGACCCCCTGCCACCGCTGCAAATGCCGACGGGCCACGGTGCGATCCAAACTGCGATAAACCCAATCGGTTAACCCCTGGGGGCTATAGCCCAACCGTTGGGGGATGCGCCCCCGCAACAGCACAATTCTCAGGATTTCCCGCAGGGGATAGCTGTGGATTTTGATCCCCCTGGGGGGGAGCCAACGGCGGCGGGCCAGTTCCCGATCCAAGGCCGGTGCCAGGCGTTGGAGAGCCTGGGCGAGGGGAGCTTGGGGATTGTAGGCAATGCCCGTAATAATTCCCGCCAAAACCCCCAATTCTGCCAAAGCTTGGGCGGCTTGATGGGCAAAGGGATTACCCGTGGGATGGATCAGACCGATCAATGGCCTGTTGTGCGTACCATTCTGCATAGACTTGCTGTTGCGATCGCCAATTCTCCACCCGTTCTAAATAGGGCAAGAGGAAAATAAAACCCGTATAGAACCAGTAATATAAACCAAAGGTGTTATGGAAAACCATTTGATTAATAAATAAGACGCTCTGAATTAAGGCCCCCGCTAGGGCTAAATCTCTTAAAAAGGGTCGTTTTAACTGGGCAAAGGTGTAAAACAGCACCACAATAATCCACACCCGCATCCCATACCATAGCATCACCCCAATGGGCCCCAATTCCAGGGCAATGCGGCCCATTTCCGGCTCCAATTCAATGGGTAAAGGTGGGGAAATGGGCAAGCCGAGGGCCATTTGAAATGAGAGCGTGCCGGCATGGGTTGCCCCCACACCAAAGCCATCGAACCCCGTGGCAGCGATTAAATCCAAGGGGCCGACAAAGCCTAAACCTACCCGTTGGCCAATATCTTCATTGGTGGAAACTCGTTGCCAAAATGAATCGACTACAGGTCGAAAACCAATCCAAAAAATGGGCAGTGTGCATAGAATAAACACAGTGAACCTTGCTATAGCTAAAAGGAATTTTTCCGGTTTTCTAATCATCCGAATTCCGAAGTAGCCGATGGAAAATACAATGCTGGCAAAGATGGGGGTGCGGGAGCCGGTCATAAAGGCATTGAGGGCAAGAAAAAAGACAATTGCATAAACAATTAACTGCCATTTTTTGGATTTGGGATAACTAATGATCGGGATTAATAAACCAAAGCAGGCGGATAGATAGCCTTGATAGCTATTCAGATAGGAGAATGTGCCAGTAATGCGGACATTTTGGGAGCCAGCAAAGCCAAAGGTGGCGATGGGTTCATTGCGGCCGGGGATGTATTGATTAATGGGGCTATTAATGGGGCTGAAAAATTGGATAATCCCAAGAATGCCGACGGGAATCAAGAGGCATAAATGATTACGGAGGAAAATATACAGTTCTTCTTCTGAACGAAATAGATAGGGCATCATCCAAATCAAGGGGATGTAAAAAAGATAGGATTGTAGCCCTAAAATTCCCACAATGAAAGAACCGAGGTGGGGGTTTGAGGCTTGAAAAATACACCAAGCTGAGGCCAGGACAATTAAGATATTAACGAAGCTATTGGGGATGGGGTAGCGGGGTTCTTCAGGGCGGGGGTAAAGGTAATATCGTAAATAGGCCCCCAGGAGGACAAAGTCTTTGAGGAAGTAAATAAAGTCACTGGCTTGGGGTAAGAACCATTTGCGGAATGCTCCGTCAATGACCAAAATGAAAAACATCGCTTTTACGGCTCGCCGCCAGTCTCGAAATGACCAGTAGATGATGAGCGTGAGGATGGTGAGGCCGAGGGCGATGGTGACCATGGGTTTTTAACGGTGCTCCTGGAAGGCTTGGAGATATTGATGGGCGATCGCCTGCCGCCGATGGGCTTGGAGGTGGCTTTGGGCGGCTTGGTGGTATTGAGTCCGGGTATGGGGTTGGGTTAACAGCGTGGCGATCGCCTCCTCCAACTGGATAACATCCCCATTGGGGAACGTCATCCCCCCCGGGCCGATGGCATCCTTTAGCCCTCCCCCAGCGGAACCAATCACCACACAACCGCAGGCCATCCCCTCTAGGGCGACAATGCCGAAGGGTTCTTGCCAACGGGAGGGAATGATCAGGATCTGATGTTGGTTCAATTGTGCCGCTACGGCCTGGGGGGGCAATTCTCCCAAAAACTGCACCTGTGATTGTAATCCTGCTGTGATCACTTGATTTTGCAGATGGGGCAGTTCTGGGCCGGCACCAATGATCGTTAAATCGGGATGTAGGCCCCGTTGGCCTAGGTTAGCTAAGGCGGTGATCAGCAAATCTACCCCTTTATCCGAGACGAGGCGACCGACAAAAATTAGGGTCTGCGATCGCTCCCCCGGGGGGGAAATTTGATAAAACACATCATCGGCGTAGGGGTTTTCAATCACCCGGGCAGGAACGGGAAGATGGGCGGCGATCGCCCCACTAACGCCAATATGCAACCGCGCCCATGGCATCACCGCCAACTTCAACCGCTCCGGCCAACCCAGAGAACCATCGGGGCGACGATACCAGGTGTGATGAATGGCGGCCCAGGGTTTCCCCGTCAACAGCAGGGGCCAGAGGCCCTTGAGGCTAATGCAACTATAAACCACCAGATCGCACCATTGCACGGCACGCAACCATCGCCACGGGTGAGGATTCCGCAACACCGCAAAGGGGTACTGTTGCCCCTGGGGATCGGGGGTATGGCACAGCACCACCACCGTTGCCCCCAGGGCCACCCAAGCCCGCGCCAACTGTTCAGTGACGACTTCTACGCCCCCCACTTGGGGGCTAAATTGGGGGGAATAGATCAAGATACGCAAGGAGTAGGGGCGAATAAACGGGTTAAAATGCTAGAGCTTAACCGCTTATTATCTAACGTTGCAGAGAACAAAACGCGATGATCCGTGATATTTTTATGCCCGCCCTCAGTTCCACCATGACAGAGGGCAAAATTGTCTCCTGGCTCAAACAGCCCGGTGATTGGGTGGAAAAGGGTGAAACCATTGTCGTGGTGGAGTCTGATAAGGCTGATATGGATGTGGAATCCTTCTATGCTGGCTTTTTAGCGACGGTTATTACCGAAGCTGGCCAGGAGGCCCCGGTAGGGAGTGCGATCGCCCTTTTGGCGGAAACTGAAGCAGAAATTGAACAGGCCAAGCAGCAGGCCCAAGGGCAAGCCAGCACCGCCCCCGCCCCCGCTGCAACCCCTGCCCCCACCCCTACGGCGGCTCCGGCTCCCACCCCCCCCGCCAAAAATGGCCGGATTGTCGCCTCACCCCGGGCGAAAAAATTAGCGAAACAGCTTAAGGTTGATCTGGCAACGGTGAACGGTACCGGCCCCTACGGTCGGATCGTGGCTGCTGATGTGGAAACGGCTACGGGCCAAGCTCCGGCGGCCCCTGTGGCGATCGCCCCCCCCGTTGCCCCTACTGCCCCAATCACAGCCCCAACCCCCACGGCAGCCCCCGCCACCCCTGGGGAAGTCAAACCACTGAACACGCTACAAAAGGCGGTGGTCAAAAATATGATGGCCAGCCTTCAGGTTCCTGACTTCCGGGTTGGCTACACGATCACCACCGATGCCCTTGACAGCCTCTACAAACAGGTGAAGCCCAAGGGAGTAACCATGACGGCATTGTTGGCGAAGGCGGTGGCCATGACGCTGCAAAAGCATCCCATTGTCAATGCCAGTTATGTCGATGATGGCATCCACTACGCCAGCGGCATCAATGTTTCCATCGCCGTGGCGATGCCCGATGGCGGCTTAATTACGCCAGTTTTGAAAAATGCTGATCAGTTGGATCTCTATAGTTTGTCGCGCAATTGGCAGGATTTAGTGGCCCGGGCGCGAGCCAAGCAATTACAACCCGATGAATACAACAGTGGCACATTCACCATTTCCAATTTAGGTATGTTTGGGGTGGATCGCTTTGATGCGATTCTACCGCCGGGCCAAGGGGCGATCATGGCGGTGGGGGCCTCGAAGCCGCAGTTAGTGGCGGGGGATGATGGTCAATTTGGCGTGAAGCGACAAATGCAGGTGAATTTAACCTGTGATCACCGCATTATCTACGGTGCGGATGCGGCTTCTTTCCTGAAGGATTTGGCCAAGCTCATTGAAACCAATCCCCAATCTTTAACCCTTTAATTGGGTTAAGCAAACCCTATTCCCCGGCCTTTTCTCCCAGGGCCGGGGAGCGGGAAAGCCTTGTCTATCCTGATTGGGGCGATCGCCCTTTCTTGGGATTCTGCAACTTGGTTAATGGCATGGATCAATTTTTGTTGCAGGCGACTGTGTTGGCCTTGGGGCATGGGTTTACTATGGATACGACCCTGGATGTACGGGGGGGTTGGGTTTCGGGTTGGGCGCAAATTTATCTCGTGCCATGGCTCTGCCATGGCATGGGTATTAGGCGGCTCTGCCGCCTGTTGTGGGGAGGGAGGCAGAGCCTCCGGGAGGGCGTTATACCAATTCCCGAAATGGGAGCTACACATAAAGTGATTCAGGGAAAGGGCTTCA
>RECT01000240.1 GCA_007693875.1 Spirulina sp. DLM2.Bin59 | reverse complement strand
AAATCCTTCTAATTAAGACACCGCCACCTCGCGTAGCAGGTGGAGGAGTATTCATCAAGACCAAACCCCGGCGAGTTCACCTTTGAGCTTGTGCGATCGCAAACTAGGCACAAAGGGATCGATCGCCAGTTGTCGTAAAGTTTGCTCAATCGGCGATCGCAGTTGTGGGTTTTTCCGAACCAGACGTTTGAAGGAACGGAGCGATCGCGCAGTCCAAAGCAGTTCCATTAGTTGTCCAACGCCTGCAAAAAATCATCCACCGAGCCTGAGCTATATTGGCCCGCTGCCAACTCCTGACGCGCAGCTTGAACCTCAGCAATCAGTTCGGTTTTAGCGGATTGCTGAGGTGGGGATGTCAATATTTGCTGTTGTAATAACGCCAGCAACAAAGACTGCTCGTCCGGTGCGAGGGCACAAGCGGCCTCAAACACCTGCTGAACTTGCGGAGAAACAGATTGGGCTGCCATTGGAATCGACCTCAATAGGGTTCACTCTTTAGCTTACGAAAATAGTGCGGGAGTCTGAAAGCCCCGTCAATTTATTGCGGGGATGAAAGACGACACGAGCGACTTTAGTCGCTCTCCTTGGGCTAGTCGTGTTATGCTGATTATACTTGGATTTCCAACGTCCAGGAACTATCACAAGGCTAAAAACCGACAGGCCTGGAAGCATTTAAGGGTAAGCAGGCAGCGTAATGAGTGGGCGGATTGCCTACTGCGTCATCCAATCTAACGATTTGGTCGCCTAGGAAGACTTGAATGTGAAAGGGTTAGTCTGAGATCGGCATCGGGCTGAGTCGATAGTGAAGCGGGTTTGTATCCTGCACCTTGGACTAACTACCGTGGGGCACACGGGAAGTTATACGCTTGGGGAGATTAGACCTCTGGCTGGGTTGGAGCAATCCTGCTCAGTGAAGTCCGGTCGATGAACCAAGAATCCCCGTCGCTTTAGCGCGGGGAGTGTCAAAGGTCAGATGATCAGTACCGAGCCAGCCATTGACCCCCAATCGGGCCAGATTGCCATCGGGGTGATCCTCACAGAATGCGTCGATGTGCAACAAAGCGCCGTGTTCATCCTTGATCCCCAACCCGATGGTTACACGGCCTATCGCGCCCAACTGCCCGGCCCCCGGCCCTTGCCCGATGCCTTTTCCAGCTACGGTTTTTCCTCGATTTTTGCCCTCCAGTATTGGGATGGCAATTTGCTCGTCCGCCACGGTTCCGCCGATGGCAGTGAGGCGATGATCATTTTCACCCCTGGGGAATCCCCCGCTGGGGTCTATGCCGGTTGTGTCCAGTTGCAAGCAGGGGAAGGGGGCGGCGGTTGTCCGCGCTCTGGCATGCCCCAGCCCTACCCCTCTAGGGATTAAGATCAAAAGGGTTGAACTGGCCGGGTTCAACTCGAAACCTTTGTGAGGAAAAAGACCCCATGTTTGCCGATCAACTCCTAGCGCGAGAACCGTTGATTCGCTCCCTTTGCTTTTTTGGCATTTTGGCCATCATGGCCCTGTGGGAAGGGCTTGCCCCCCGTCGCCCCCTGTTGGTCACGAAGCCCCTGCGCTGGGGTAGTAATTTGGGGCTGGTGGTGCTGAATACGGTGCTGTTACGGGCGATTTTTCCCCTGGCGGCGGTGGGGTTTGCCGAGCTTGCCACCGCTCAAGGTTGGGGCCTGTTGAATATTGTCCATCTGCCCCATTGGTTAGCCATGACCCTGGCCATCATCGCGTTGGATTTGGTGATCTATGGGCAACATGTCCTCTTTCATCATCTGCCCCTTCTGTGGCGACTGCACAAAGTCCACCACGTCGATCGCGATTTTGATGTCACCACCGGTTTACGCTTTCACCCCCTGGAGATTTTTCTATCGATGGGGATTAAAATAGGGGCGATCGCTCTCCTGGGTGCGCCCCCCGTTGCCGTGCTGATCTTTGAGGTGTTACTCAATGCCACAGCGATGTTTAACCATGGCAACGTTTGTTTACCGCCCTGGCTCGATCGCCCCCTGCGTTGGATGATCGTCACGCCTGATATGCACCGGGTTCACCATTCCGTGATTCCCGAAGAAACCAACAGTAACTACGGCTTTAATTTACCTTGGTGGGACTATCTGTTTAACACCTACCGAGCCGCCCCCGCCCAGGGCTACGAGGGGATGACCATCGGTTTAGAGGCCTATCAAACCACATTGCAGGTCGCCCAACTGCCCTGGATGCTGCTATTGCCCTTTCGTCGATGGGGCTAACCGTTAAGGATCAACCCAACGACCATCGGACTTGATCAAATTAATCAACTCCGCCACCCCTTGATCCTCAGGAACCTTGGTGATTTCTTCCCGACCCCGATAGAGGGAAATATAGCCGGGCTGTTTGCCCACATAGCCATAGTCTGCATCGGCCATTTCACCAGGGCCGTTGACAATACAGCCCATCACCGCAATATCTAAACCCGTCAGGTGTTTGGTGGCTTCCCGGACTTTGTGCAGCACTTCTTCTAAATTGAACAGCGTCCGACCACAGGAAGGACAGGCCACATATTCCACCATTGTTTTCCGCAAGCCCAAAGCCTGCAAAATGCTATAGCAGACCGGAATTTCCTTTTCCGGGGCTTCGGTGAGGGAAACCCGGATCGTGTCACCAATGCCAGCGGCCAACAGCGTCGCAATCCCCGCCGTAGACTTGATCCGGCCATATTCCCCATCCCCTGCTTCCGTTACCCCCAAATGCAACGGGTAATCCATCCCCAATTCATCCATGCGCTGGGCCATGAGGCGATAGGCCGCCACCATCACCGGCACGCGGGAGGCTTTGAGGGAAATCACTAAATTGCGGAAATCGAGGGATTCACAAATGCGGATAAATTCCAAGGCCGATTCCACCATCCCCTCCGGGGTGTCGCCATAGGTGAAGAGCATCCGCTCCGCCAGGGAACCATGATTCACACCAATGCGCATCGATTTGCCCTGATCCCGCAGGGAAATCACCAACGGCTCTAGGGTTTCGCGGATTTTTGCGCCAATTTCGGCAAATTCTGCTTGGGTGTATTCGGTGCGATCGCTCTTCGGTTTTTCAAACACATACAAACCGGGATTGATCCGCACCTTATCCACATGCTTGGCCACCTCTAGGGCGATCTTCATGCCGTTATGGTGAACATCGGCCACGAGGGGAACCGGTTGATAGGTGGCGGCGAGTTGGGCCTTAATTTCCGCCAGAGCCTTGGCATGGGCCAGACTGGGAACCGTGACCCGGACAATTTCGCAGCCGATTTCATGGAGGCGACGAATCCCCGCCACAGAGCCAGCAATATCGAGGGTGTCCTCATTGATCATCGATTGGACAACGACGGGATGGCCGCCGCCAATGGTGACGGAGCCGACGGGAACCGGGCGGGTTTTGCGGCGGTGGATCGTTGGATAGGTGAGGGGGACGGGGGTGGGAGGTGTTAGGGTTTGCATCGGTTTAACAGGGTTTAGGCATTAACGGGGCTAGGTTCTAGGCCCAGGGTGGTCATCAAACGATAGATATCAAAATGGCTCTGCATCAGTTCTTGAATACATTGCACCTTGATCGGCTCCTGTAACCGCACCTGGCCAAAGGCGCGATCGACAATCTCGACGGTGGTGAGGGTGTCCAGATCTACCGATAGGATCGGGATCTCCAGATCATCAGCACGGCTGAGGATAAAGTCTTGGGGGGCAGAATGGCCGGTGAGGATCAGGCAGTTGGTGGAGGTTTCCAGGGCCGCGAGTTGTAGTTCACTGCGATCGCCCCCCGTCACCACCGCCATATTCCGCCCCTTGCGGAAATATTCCAGAGCCGAGTTGACATTCATCGCCCCAATGGTGAGGGTTTCCACCATCAGATCAAGGCGATTACTGCGGCAGAGGACTTTTGCCTGCAATTGGGTGGCAATTTCCCGAACGCTGACACTGCGCAAGAGGCTATTGCGGGGAATTTGACCCAAGACGGCGATCCCCTGAGCTTCCAGATAGGGGACGATCTGCTCCGTGACGAGGCCTTGATCCGTGGGGGGAATATCGTTAATCACCACCCCCAGGAGGCGATCGCCTAACGCCTGTTGCACATTAAGCAGTTCATCCACCAAGGCAACGGGGTGATACCGCGTCACCAACAGCACCGAGGTATCTAACTCCGTCGCCATTTGGACTAAAGATAAATTCAGCAGCCGCCCCTCGGAGAGCGTCGCCGGCCCCTCCAGAATCACCAGATCCCCCGCCAATTCATCCACATAGCCATGAATCGACAGGTGAAACCCTGCCCCCTGCTTGAGGTATTGAATAAAATTGGTTTCATCCAAGGTCAGCAGCGGGGCTTTTGTCTGTTGGGGGGAAAGCTTGAGGTTATCGGCAATGAACTGCACATCCGCATCAGAGATTGCCGCTGTGCCGACGTTGGGATAGGTTCCCAAGGGCTTGCCGTAGCCAATCTGTAACCCCTGCCCCTGCAATTGATGGGCAATGCCTAAAATCACTGCCGATTTACCACTGTAGGCTGCCGTTGAACCGACCAAAAGACGCTTGGCTTGTGCCACCCCTTCACTCCTTACTAATAATTGAACTAATGTACTAAGATTATGGCGATGGCATCAACTATCCATCTGTAAAAGCTTGCGATAGAATGCCCGGGAAAAATCTGCCTTGTGGGTGCGTTGGTAGTTCATAATTACGCCAATCAAATGATCAACAAACTCTGAGTTTTGCATATCCACCTCATAGGTCAGTTCCGCATTGCCATCAAACTGCAACCGGCAACGGGTGGACTCCAGGGGCAACTTGGAAACAAACCAAGTGGCCACAAAGGGAATGCCTTCCCCCCCCTCAATGAGTCGCTCCCCTTCCAGAGAGCCGTTTTGGTAGATGCCGATCGCCTTTGGGAGCATGCGCCGCTTTTGTCCCTGGAAGAAGGGGACATAGACCATGGCATCTTGCTTCGCCGCCGGTTGGATTTCTTCTATAGACATGGTCGTCTTTGGGAACAGGAAGTCGGTTGATTAAAATCACGGAGGGGTCAACCTAACAATAGTGCAAACCCCTGAAAGTTTTCCACCCTTTAGATTGTAGGAGAGTTCGGGAAATTGGGCCAGCGTTTATGGGGGTGTGGGCAACCCGAACGCGGTTTTCAGCAATGTGCGGAGGTAGGTTTGGGCATCTCCCCAGCGATGGGCAAAGGGATGTTGGGCCTGGAGGAAGACCCGCGCCGCGTTGCGCCCCGGCATGCCCGAAATGGAGCCGCCGGGGTGGGTTCCGGCTCCGGTGAGGTAGAGGCCCTGGATGGGGGTTTTATAATCTGCCAATTCGGGAAGAGGACGGAAAAAGATCATTTGATCCAAGGTCATATCCATGTGGTAGTAGTTGCCCTTGTGGGTTCCCAGGCGTTGGGCCAGTTCCGCCGGACTTTCGACACGGCGGGCGATGACACTGTGGCGGAGGTTGGGGGCATAGTCCGCTAGTTTGGCCATGACGCGATCAGCGACTTGATTTTTCAATGCATCGGTCCAGCCCGTGCCATCTAAACCCGTCCCCCCTGCCCCAGCAATTTGGTAGGGGGCAAAAAATTCAATCCAAAGCGTGTGCTTCCCGTCCGGAGCCATGGAGGGATCAAGGACAGTGGGGCAAACGACATAGAGGGAGGGGTCTTGATCGGGAATTTCCCCAAAGGCGCAGAGGGCATGGGCTTTTTCCACATGATCGACGGAATCGGCAATCAGGATCGAGCCGATCAGGTTTTCCTCGCGATGGCCGTAGGCTTCAAACCGGGGGGGTTCACTTAAGGCACAGTCAATTTTTAAAATCGTTTCATTATTGTTGACGATGCGGCGATCAAGGCGATCGCCCAACTCCGGCGCAATCCCCCGCAAATCCCCCGGATCCACTAGGTTCAAAAACAAACGGCGGGCATCAATATTGGAAATCACCCCCCGACTGGCCCGGTATTCTTGGCCCTGCACCGTTGCCACCCCCACCACCCGGCCTCCGTCGATCAGGAGCCGTTTTACCCCCTGATCGGTGTAAATTTTGCCCCCGAGGGCGAGGACTAACTTCACCAAGGCCGCCGTTAAGGCCCCCGTTCCCCCCCGAGGGCGGGACATCCCCGGACTGTGGCGCATAGCCATCATCATCGCCCCCACGGCGATCCCCTTTTGGGAGGGGGGCGCACCAATTTCCGCCGCTAACCGCGCTAGGGGAGCCTTAACGGTTTCACTATCAAACCATTCGTTGAGCAAATCCGTGGGGGAGGTGAGCATATTGCGGACAAAATCCAGGGCCTTGGTTTTCGACCCCGCCACCTTGAATAAATCCTTGAGGTTAGCCAGGCCATAGTTACCGGCAATATCGAAGATGGCCATGGGAGGCGCATTGAAGAGGGGGGCGATCGCATTCCCCAACTCCAACCAGTAGGCGGCAAACTCGGCATATTTCTCCGCATCGCGGCGGCTATATTCGGCAATTCCCGCGCAGGTTTGGGCAATGGATTTATGGGCGACGAACTGGCTCCCATCGGCGAGGGGACAATAGACGACGGGATCACAGGGGAGATAGTCTAGGCCGTATTTCGCCAACTCCAACTCCGCAACGACGGGGCCGAGGTGAATAAATTCGTGATCAATGGCGCAAAGGTTGAACTTAAACCCCGGTGCTGCCTCCGGCATCGCTTCTTCTGTGGTGGCGGCTCCCCCCGGTACGGGCCGCTTTTCCAGGAGTAAAACGCGATACCCCGCCTTGAGCAGATAGGCCCCACAGACGAGGCCATTGTGGCCAGCACCGATGATGATCACATCGTAGGTTTCCATAAATGTTGAGCAGTAGGAGGTAGGCGCGTCGTTGGATTAGTCTAGTCCAAAGCGTCTCTTGTCGCTATACTGGGGCTATTGCTCTTGACTTCCATTCATGAATCCAGCAGTAAAAGTCGTTGAACCATCCGGTATCTTGGACGGTACGAAAGCGAATGAATTTCGCCAAGAAATTAGTGAACATGTGGCCAAAGGGGTGCAGATGATCCTGATTGACTTTAAAGATGTCACGTTTATGGACAGTTCGGGCTTGGGGGCCTTGGTGTTGGCGTTGAAAACCGTGCGGGCGGCGAAAACCCAGATGTGCCTTTGCTCCATCAATGAACAAATTAAGATGCTGTTTGAATTAACCAGTATGGATCGCGTTTTTGATATCTATGGCGATCGCGAGGAGTTTGAACTGGCCTTAGGGGCCGAATAAGCCCCCTAATGGGCAAAGCGAATTTCCAACAGGGATAAATCATCATCAAAATCTGGCTTATGGGCCAGGGTTCGCACCACTCGGATAATGTCATCCAGGTTGCGCTCTTTTTGCTGGTGATAGGTTTCGAGGTGGGCAATAAAGGGATCGATCCCCCAAATTTCGCCATTGTGTTGGGGAATTTCGTAAATGCCGTCACTGAAGAGGTAGAGGCTGGATTGAGCCGCCACGGTACAGACTGCTTCCTCATAGTCCACAGCGGGAAACATCCCCACGGGAAAGCCGGGGGTTTTAAGGGGGAAGGTGGCGATCGCTCCCCCCCGTTGGGGAGAAATCAAAATGGCCGGGGGATGGCCAGCACTAGCATAGGTCAGTTGCCGCTTCCGTTGGTTATAGACCCCGTACCAGATCGTGAAGTATTTATCATTGCGGGCCGTCATTTGGAAAATTTCATTCAACCCCGCCAAAACTTGACTGGGTTTGCGATAGTCCACCTGCTTGAGGGCTTGCGATCGCAACAAATTCAGCACCGACACCGAAGGCAACGCCGCCCGCAACCCATGGCCCGACACATCCAGTAAATACATCACTGCATACTGATCATCCAACCAATAGTAATCAAAACTGTCCCCCCCCAACTGACTGGAGGGGATAAACCGCATATCGACAATCAGAGGAGGATAGGGGGAAGGCTCCGGCAACAGGGAGCAAACATAATCCGCCGCTTCCGCCAGTTCTGCCTCGATCAATTGCTTTTGCCGCTTCAGGTCATTATTGAGTTGATACAACCGCAGGCCTGAGCGAATCCGGGCCTCTAGCTCAAACATCTCAATGGGCTTGCACAAGAAATCATCCGCCCCCGCATCTAACCCTTCCACCCGATCTTCCACCGATCCCTTAGAGGTGAGCAGGATAAAAAACGTGGTGGCCAGTTCCGGCAAAGACTTGACATGGCGGCACACCTCCAACCCGTTCATCTTGGGCATTACCCAATCACAGATCACCATGGCGGGGTGCAACGCCTGCACCTGGGCCAGGCCATCGGCACCATTGCTGGCTACTGTCACCCCATATCCCTGACTTGCCAGCGTCCGCTTCAAAAGCATTTGAATGGCAGGGTCATCATCAATAATTACGATATTCTCCATAGCAGAGCCGTTATTTTGAGTCATGAGACGGGAAGCCAGCAGATCGGATTGGCATCTTGATTGTAGAATTTTGCTGGGACAGATGGGACAAGGCCCCCTGACCTTTGATGTCATCTTGGGTTCCAGCGTCACGGTTAGCCGGTAAAACAGGTTGGGGGGGTTGGGGGGGGTGGGGGGGGATCGCCCCCCTTGCAGGGCCAGGATACGCTGGAATTAGCCAATAAACTGGTAGGAGGATCACGTTTTCAACCCCATTATCATTAATTTCCTATGAATGCCTTTATTTCAACCGCTGATCTTGCGGATCATCTGGACGACCCAAATTGGGTGGTGATCGACTGTCGTTTTCAATTGGCAGACCCTCAATGGGGCCGCAGCCAATATCACCACAGCCATCTGCCTGGGGCTTACTATGCCGATCTGAACCAAGACCTTTCGGCTCCCCCGAGTCAGCAGGGTGGCCGTCACCCCCTCCCGGATCCTAACGGGTTGGCGGCGAAACTGACAGCAATGGGCGTAGTCTGGGGGAAAACCACCGTTGTGGTCTATGATGACGCTCGGTTTGCCTTTGGGGCGAGGCTCTGGTGGTTGCTGCGCTATTACGGCCATGAACCGGTGATGGTTCTCGATGGTGGCTGGCCGGCTTGGGTGCAGGAGGGTCGCCCCGTTACGGCGGCCATGCCTGCCCCTCGGGTTGGCGATTTTACACCCCAACTGCAACGGGATTGGGTCGTGGATATGGCCACAGTGCAAGCCTCGGAGCGGGGGTTTATCTTGGTGGACTGTCGCGATCGCGATCGCTACCTCGGCCATCACGAACCCATTGATCCGATCGCGGGGCATATTCCGGGGGCGATGAATCGACCCTGGCGGGACACGACCACAGCGGCGGGTTACTGTCAATCCCCAGAGGTACAGCGCGATCGCTGGGCGGATTTGCCCGCTGAACAGGAGCTGGTGCTGTACTGTGGCTCTGGTGTCACCGCCTGTGTCAATTTGCTCTCCCTGACGGTGGCCGGGCGGTCTGGGGCGAAACTTTATCCAGGGGGCTGGAGTGATTGGTGCGCCCATCACCCCCAGACCGATTGAGATTCTGCCCCAATTCCTGCCTGGGGTCAAAGTGTTGTGGGATACTTTTAAAGCACGTTGTCGATAACTTTGCCCGGATCAGCGTTCACCCTTGCTTAAATCAGGGGGATCGTCGGGTCTGGGGAGGCGATCGCCCTGGCTGTCTTATCTATTATTTTCATTTAAACGACCTAAGTCTTAATCCTTTATGTTTTTTCCTCAAAATCGTTTATCTATTTTTGTTGATGGCAACAATATGTTTTATGCCCAGCAAAAAAATGGCTGGTTTTTCGATCCCCGTCGCGTTTTAGAATATTTCAAAAGTGAGCCGACGGTGATGCTGGTCAATGCTTTTTGGTACACAGGATTGAAAGATCCCCAGGATCAGCGGGGTTTTCGGGATGCGTTGATCAGTCTGGGCTACACGGTGCGCACCAAAATTCTCAAGGAGTATTATGATGATTCCTCCGGGCGTTATTCCCAAAAGGCAAATTTAGATATTGAAATTGTCGTCGATATGTTTAACACCTGCGAGCAGTACAATCGCGTCGTTTTATTCAGTGGTGATGGCGATTTTGAGCGGGCCATTGAACTATTGCGCTCCAAAAATACCCACATTACGGTTGTATCGACGGAAGGGATGATCGCCCGGGAGCTACGCAACGCCACGGATTGCTATATCGATCTCAACGATGTGCGCGACCATATCGAAAAGCTCGATTACTGATCCCTCACCCCAAACCCCTCTCCCCAGGGCGAGGGGCTAATTCCCCCTTCCCTAAAATGGCTATAAAGCTCAATCAATGGTGCGTCAGCCGTTAACCTACTCTTTTGCGTCCTGGGTTATCAAGCACCCTACGATCCCCCCACTTCCCACTTCCCACTATCCCCCCAACAACCCCCGACACACCGCCAACCTCGCCGTCGTCTTAATCGCCTCTGGATTAATGTGGGTGGCAGCGGCGGCATAGCCAGCGGCCTGGAGTTGAGCGATGAGGTGCGATCGCCTTGGTAAATCCCCGGTAATGCCTTGGGCGATCGCCCCTAAGGGATAAAAATAGGGGGGCAATGTTGCTTCAGCAGCAAAGCAGGCCAACAACTGCACGACATCCCGCCATTGCCAGGCTGTGGCTAACGCGGCCATTTCCCCCAACCAAACCGGATCATGCAAATTCCCTAACCACATCGGCCCCGTTAGGGTCAGGGGCTGGCCATCCCCAGGACAGCAACAACGGCCCAACCGCCGCCAAGGGATCACCTGATAATCACCGCAATGGTGGCAGTAGCCCAACCAACCGTAGGTTTTCGGGTTGAACTGACGACGGCGGGTCAATTGGGCCAAAATTCGATAGGTTCCCCCGGTGTAATAGGCAAAACCGGGGCGGATGCCATAGCCCATCGTTGCCGCTTGCCGCTGTAATGCCCCCAAGAGAATGCGTAGCCCCTGCTCATGGCCCGCTGGATGGACGCGGGCAATCCCCCCAAAAGCCGGTAACTGCTCCGGGGGCAAATGGCCAGTGAGCGATCGCCCATCCGTACTGGTTAAATACAGCCAACCCCCCAATTCCATTGCCCCCAAGGCCCAAGGTAATTCTCCCAGGGGATCACCAAAGCCATCGAGATCGATAAAGTCGTAATAATCCTGCTCACTGAGACAACGGGCTAAGAGCCGCCGCGCCGGTTCATGGCTAATGCGGTAGGAGGGGAGGGGGCGCAAATTTTCAACCAGCAGGGGGGCTAAATCGGGATTACCCTCATTGCACCAGACAAAATCTGCCCCACTTTCCACACCGTAGCGGAGCGATCGCACCCCACAGCCCGCCATCCCCTCCAAGACCCGCAATGATCCCCGCTCTTGACGATGCACCGCCGCCGCCAAAATTCCTAAATCCCGCACGATCCGGCCCTGGGGTCGAAAAAACGCCCCCCCCATTTGAAAGGACACCGCCCCCTCTTGCTGGCGATGATCCTGCATCAACCCGCCAACACCTGTTTTTGAATCGCTGCCGCAATCTGCTCAATGGGTAAGATTTGCCGCGCCCCATTGAGGGCGATCGCCTCCTTGGGCATGCCAAACACCACAGAAGTGGCCTCATTTTGGGCAATCGTATGGCCGCCCGCTTGAGCAATGGCCGCCAACCCCTCCGCCCCATCCCGCCCCATCCCCGTCAGCAACACCCCCAAGGCCGCGCCCCGATAATACCGCGCCACCGATTCCATCATGGCCGTCACCGATGGCCGATGGCCATCCACCTTCGGCCCTGCCGACATCGCGAATTGCCCTCGGCCATCAATTTCTAAATGCATCTGCTCCGGCGGAAAATAAATCACCCCCCCTTGGGGCAGTTCTCCCCTCTGAGCAATCCGGATCGGTAAAGCACAATGGAGCATCAACCAATCGATCAGCCCCTGCAAAAACCCAAAACTAATATGCTGCACCACTAAAATCGGCGTGGGCCAATCCGCTGGCAACGCCGCCAAAATCGTCTTCAAAGCTTGGGGGCCCCCGGTAGAAGCCCCGATCGCCACCACCTTCACCCGGCTCACCTGTCCCGAACTACGAACCGACATCGGCGGTAACGTTGGCAGTGGCTGGGGGACAGCAGTGGGAGATTTACGATACCGCGTAAACACTCGCACCCCCGATAACACCTGAATTTTCCGTACTAATGCCGCCTGAATCGCCTCATATTCACTGATATCCTGCACCAAAGGCTTCGGGAAAATATCCACCGCCCCCGCATCCAGGAGGGCAAAGACATTTTTCGTATCCTCCTCCTGCACCGAAGCACTGATCACCAAAATCGGAATCGGCGTTTTCGCCATCACCTCGTAGGTAAATTGCAGCCCATCCATTTGGGGCATATGGAGGTCAGTACAAATCACATCGGGGTTCAGTCTGGGGATCATC
The DNA here is from genome assembly GCA_007693875.1 of Spirulina sp. DLM2.Bin59. Taxonomy (GTDB): domain Bacteria; phylum Cyanobacteriota; class Cyanobacteriia; order Cyanobacteriales; family Spirulinaceae; genus Spirulina. The sequence continues at coordinate 1,935 of RECT01000240.1, read as the reverse complement.
GACAGAGCCTCTAACCCTGTTTTCGCCACCCCCACCACCTCCACATTCCCAGAGGCATTTAAAATCCGCTTGAGGATCGCTTGAGCAATCAAAGAATCTTCAACAAGCAAGACACGGGTAGGCATAGGAGTTAGGGGGGGATGAAGGGGAATTAAACGAGGCGTTCCAGCGTTTCGAGCAGCACCGATTGATCAAACGTGCCTTTGGTAATGTAGGCATTGGCCCCCGCTTCCGCACCTCGACGGCGATCGTCTTCTGAAGAAAGAGAAGTAACCAAAATAATCGGCAGTTCATTGTATTCGGGATATTCCCGAATTCGACGAGTCATGGCCAAACCATCGAGGTTCGGCATTTGCACATCACTAATCACCGCATCAAACTGACCGGCTTTGAGTTTATTAAAGCCATCTAAGCCATCAACGGCGGTGATGACGGTGTACCCTGCTCCTTCTAAGATACGCTTTTCTTGGGTGCGAATGGTGATGGAATCCTCCGCGAGGAGTACCGTTGCCCGTTTCCTGTTTGGGGTTTTGCTCGGGCCGGCATTGAGATCCTGACTGGGTAGGAAAGAAGCTTGCCCCCGCTGAATCGTTTTGAGTAGATCCATCGGATTGAGGATCATGCAAACTTCTCCAGTGCCCAAAATGGTTGCTCCGGCAATATTGCGAACTCGTTTAAGCAATTTACTCTGGGGTTTCAAGACCACATCTTGGGTATCAATGACCTGATCAACAAAGAGGCCAAACCGTTCGTCACCAATCCGCAGCAAAATGCAAGGGAGATTCCGGTTGGCGTTGGCTCCAGCACTGAGGGTTTCAATGTCAAGGAGTTGGGCGAGATGGGCCACGGAAATGGCCTGATTGTCCAGGGCAATGGTTTCTCGCCCTTCGACGGTGAAAACATCATGGGGATCGATGAGCAGGGAGGTTTCCACATATTCCACGGGGATTGCTTGGGTCAGGCCGCCGACATCCACCAGTAAAACGTTGGCGGTGGCGAGGGTTGTCCCCAATTGGATGCGGAAGGTGGTGCCTTGGCCGGGGGTGGATTGGACTTGGATCGTACCTTTGAGGTGTTCCACATTGGTTTGCACCACATCGAGGCCCACGCCCCGGCCCGAAACTTCGGTGATCAGGGTTTGGGTGGAAAAACCGGGGGTGAAGATCAGGTTATAGATTTGGGCGGGGGTCATGGCGGCCAGCTCGTTGGCACTGTGGAGATGGCGATCAATGGCTTTGCGTTTAATTTTTTCTAAATCTAGACCCCGCCCATCGTCGCTGACTTCAATCACGACGTTGCTGGTGGTTTGATGTCCCCTGAGGCAAATGGTGGCGGTGGGGGGTTTGCCGGCGGCGAGGCGATCGCCCACCGGCTCAATGCCATGGTCAATGGCATTACGGATAATGTGCATCAGGGGATCTTTCATCTCCTCCAGAATCCGTTTATCGGCGGTGGTTTCGCTGCCTTCGAGGACCAGTTCAATCTCTTTCCCCTGTTGTTTTGCCAAATCCCGCACCATGCGGGGAAAGAGGTTGAAAATATTTGACAGGGGCAACAGTCGCAGCGTGCGAATCCGGTCTTCTAGGTTGCCTGCAATCATTTCTAACCGGGTGGAATTTTCCTGGGAGGAGAGTTTGAGTTGTTGCAGGAGTGTATCGAGGCGTTCGATCAGGGTTTGTTCCTGCTCACTTTGCTCCTGGCTGGTGTGGCGGGTTTTCCATTCGCTCCAGGTGCTGAGGACGCTTTCTAGCTCTGAAGCGACATGGGCAATGCGGATTTTTGTTACCGTCAGTTCTCCGGTTTGGGTGATCAGATCATCCAGGTGGCGGGTGGCGACGCGGATTGTTTCAATGCGGTAGGGTTCGTTACCTCCCTTGCCGTTGGTGGCGGCGGGGATAATGGTGGTGGTGGTGGTGGGTTGGGGAGTGGGAAGTG
>RECT01000113.1 GCA_007693875.1 Spirulina sp. DLM2.Bin59 | reverse complement strand
TCCCCCAACCCCCTGATCCCCGCTTGGTTAGCGGCCATGATCGCCCACAGCCAATGGACAGCCCAAGGGGCAGCAGTGGCCATCGCCACCCTAGAACAGGCCAGAGGGGAATTGATCCCCCAATGGTCTTTGGCGCAATCGGTGATTGGGTTACAACGGGAGGCGGTACATATTCAAATCCTGCAACAGTTGCGATCTCTCCATCGTCACCAGCGGCAGTATAAGCGGGCTTTTAACCTTAAACAGGAACAGCATTTGCTCGAACAGGTGAGCGGTCGCCGGGCTTTTCATGGCGTGATCCCGACACCCCTCACCCCTGACTTGCCCCAGTATGCCCCGGAATTGGTGGCGGGTCGGGAGGCGGCCATCGCCCAATGGCTGGAACGCCTCAGCCGCAATGATTGTAAGTTAACCGTCCTCCATGGGGCCTCTGGGGTGGGGAAAACCAGCTTGCTGCGTCATCTTATCCCCCAATTGGCCCGCCAAATTATTGGCGCGAGGGAAGTGGTGCCGGTGCTCCAAAACCATTACCGCCCCTGGGATCAACATCTCTATCGGGCATTGCAAACCGCCATGCCCATGGCATTACAGCATCCCCTCACTGATCCCGCCAGCTTTTTGGAGCATCTGCGCTGGAATGGGGAGCATCGGTTGTTAACGGTGTTGATTTTTGATCAGTTTGAGGATTTTTTCTTTTTCTGTGCCGATGGGTCAGCACAACAGCAGTTTTATCAACTGTTGCGGGATGTGCTGCGGTTGCCCTTTGTCAAGGTCGTGTTATCGCTGCGGGAGGATTATCTCCATTACCTTTTGGCCATTGAGCGATCGGTGGATCTCGATGCCATCGATCGCAATATCCTCAGTCGTCAGGTGCGGTATCCCCTGCGGGATCTCACCCCAGCGGAAGCGGAGGAGGTGATTATTCAATTGACGCGGCGTTCACGAACCGTCCCCGTCGGGGAATCGCAGTTTCCCATGGCCGCCGATTTACGCCGCGCCTTTATTGCCGATTTAGCCGCCAAGGGGGGGACGGTGCGCCCCTTGGAATTGCATCTGTTGGGGGCGCAACTCCAAGCAGATCAGATCACCACGTTGGCCCAATATCGCCAATTGGGGGAGAGTCCGAAAACCGCTTTAGTGCGGCGATCGCTGGCCACAATCATTGCTGACTGTGGCCCCGAAAATGAAAACGCCGTTTGGCAAGTCCTCTTTGCCCTCACCCTCGACAACAATACCCGCCCCCTTAAAACCGCCAGCGAACTCTGTCACTTTCTCCAAGAGGCCAATCCCCAAACCTCAGTGGCGGCGGGGGAAAAACTGACGCTAATTCTAGAAATCCTCGTCGGCTCGCGGCTCCTGTTTCGGTTTCCTGAAGATCCCGAAGATCGCTATCAGTTAGTTCATGATTACCTTGTGCCGACGATTCGCGCCCAGTATCGCGATCGCCTCCAACGGGCGATCGCCGCCGAACGGGCCGCCAGCCACCGCCAACTGCTGTACCTCACCCGCCAACGGTGGCAAGCCTGGCTCATGGGGGGGGTGATGACGATCCTGGCAAGCCTCCTGGCCCTAGGGGCATGGCAAATCAACCGCCAACGGCAACAGGCCGAAGCCGCCCTCAGCAATGCCGAACTCCTCACCCTCAGCACCACCGCCGAAGCCGAACTCGCGGCAGGGATGGGGTTTAACGCCCTCCTCACTGCCCTCCAAGCCGCCCACCATTTAGCCGCCCTCCGTCAACAGGCCGACTCCTTCCCCTATCTCACCCGCCCCCCCATTGAACCCCGCGTCCAATTGCGGGTGATCACGTCCCTAGAACGAGCCATTCATCAAGTCCAGGAGCGCAACCAATTACAGGATCATAGTGATGTGGTTTGGGATTTGGTTTGGGCCCCTCATGGGGAATTTTTAGTCAGCGGGGGGCGCGATCGCACCGTGAAAATCTGGCTCCCCAATGGCCAACTCCTACATACCCTCACCGGCCCCACCGATAGCATCACCAGCCTCGCCCTCCAAGCCACGGGGGCCAATACCTATCAACTTCTCGCCAGTAGTTGGGATGGCCAGGTGTACCACTGGGAATTGCGGCGGACAAGGGGGGGATTTAGCGATGTGCTTCATCACCAATGGCAAGCCAGCACCAGCCCCCTCTACAGCATCAGCCTGGCTCAAGACCGCCTCGCCACCGCCGCCGGAGATGGCACGGTTTCCCTCTGGGATTTAGAGGGGGAAAATCAGGGCAATTTAACCGGCCATGGGGATGCTGTTCGTTGGGTGGCCTTCAGTGCCACCGGGGAGGAGGTGTTGGCGGTGGATCGCAGCGGTCAGATCAGCCGTTGGCATCGCAATGGCGGGTTAATCCGTCGCTGGCAAGGTCACGACCAAGCCGTATCCTATGGCGTATTTAGTCCCGATGGGGCGATGATTGCCACCGCCAGCGATGACCACACCGTTAAACTTTGGGATCTTGAGGGCCAGTTGTTGAAAACCTTGGAAGGCCATCAGGGTTGGGTGTTTGCGGTGCAATTCAGCCCCGATAGCCAAACCCTGGCCACCGCCAGCAATGATCAAACCCTCAAGCTTTGGGATTTAGCCCCCACCCCGGAAGGGATCCAGTTACGGCAAACTTTGCCGGGCCATCGCGATGGTGTCACCAGTTTGCGCTTTAGCCCCGATGGGGAAACCCTCGCCACGACGAGTTACGACACAACGATCCGCCTCTGGCAGGTGAAGCCCTTAACCCGTCCCCGTCTACGGGATGATCTTTGGGAAAAATGGGGGGTGCAGGGGGTGGCTTTGGCTCCCGATGGCCGGGTGGCGGCGGCGGGATCCGATGGGATGACGCGGTTATGGAATCGGCAGGGTAAGCTTTTGCATCGCCTCCGGGGCCATGTGGATACCGTAACAACCATCGCCTTTTCCCCCGATGGGGAAATCT
>RECT01000021.1 GCA_007693875.1 Spirulina sp. DLM2.Bin59 | reverse complement strand
TGACCCCCACCTGCCTGCGGTGAGGTGGGGGAGTGCGTCGCTATTTTTGTTCAATAGCTTATTGCCACAACCAGACAAATTGCCGCCCCAAGGCTAAAGAAATTCTAAGGAATCAGGGCAGGGGATGGCATTCCCTTTTACTGTGGGATTGTGGTGATCTATGGATGCGGATGAGCCTCTTGTTAATTGGTTATGGCAATACGCTCCGTTGTGATGATGGGGTGGGGCAGGCGATCGCCCTGACGGTGGCGACTTGGCAGATTCCTGATCTCCGGGTTGAAGTCTGCCACCAACTCACGCCAGAATTGGCCGCAGCGTTGGCCACGGTGGAGCGGGTTTGGTTTGTTGATGCCTATGGGGTTCCTCAAGATGCTGAACAGCACCCCGTGAAGATTCAACCCCTTGAGGCTGACCCCCAGATTAACCCCCTGGGCCATCACCTCACGCCGCCCCTGGTGTTAAGTTTGACGGCACAGCTTTATGGCCGGACACCGGAGGCTTGGTGGCTGTTGATCCCCGCTATTGACTTTAGTTTTGGGGAAACCTTTTCCCCGCTGACACAGCAGGCCATGGCGGAGGCGATCGCCTGGCTTGAAACCACCCTCACCCCCCAGGCGACCCCATGCACGAACTAAGCTTAATGGCGGAAACCCTGGCCATTGCCCTCCGCAATGCTGAGGCTCAAAATGCCCAGCAGATTCACCGCTTAACCATGGCGATCGGGGCCGCCTCTGGGGTTGTCCCCGATGCCCTGCATTTTGCCTTTGATGTGGCCACCCAGGGGACGATCGCTGAACATGCGGAATTGGCGATCGAAACGATCCCCGTCACCTGTCAATGTCCCCAATGCCAGACCCAATTTTCCCCCCCGGATTGGATCTATGAATGCCCCACCTGTCAAACCCTGGTGAGCCAAACCCTTACCGGGCGCGAAATTCAACTCAAATCTTTGGAGGTCTCTTAATCATGTGCGGAACCTGCGGCTGCGTTAGCGAAAACGGTGTCACCATCCTCACGCCGGATCACACCCATCACCATGATCACCAACAGGATCATCACCATGATCATGGCCACGATCATCACCATGGCCACAACGGCAACCATAGCCACAATCCCCCCCGCACCCTCGATCTCACCCAATCCGTCCTCGCCAAAAACGATCGCCTAGCCGAACGGAATCGCGGCTATTTCCTCGCCAAAGATCTGTTGGTGTTGAATGTGATTTCCTCCCCCGGTTCGGGGAAAACCACTTTATTACAGGCCACTGCCCAAAAGGTGGGTTTACCCTGTGGCGTGGTGGTGGGGGATCTCGAAACCGATAACGATGCCCAACGGTTCCGGGCTGGCGGTATTCCCAGCATTCAAATCACCACCGGAACCCTTTGCCATTTAGAAGCCGATATGGTGTTAACCGCCGCCCAACATTTGGATCTAGAGGCGATCCAACTGCTGATCATTGAAAATGTCGGTAATCTCGTCTGTCCCGCTGCCTATGATTTGGGGGAAACGCTGCGGGTCGTCTTGCTCTCCACCACCGAAGGGGAGGATAAACCGTTGAAATATCCCACCCTGTTTAAATCGGCGGATGTGGTGCTGCTCACCAAGTTGGACATTGCTGAAGCCGTGGGGTTTGATCAAGCCACAGCTCTCGCCAATGTGCAAGCCATTAACCCGACAGCGACGATTTTCCCGGTATCGGCGAAAACCGGGGTCGGGATGGGGGACTGGTACGCCTATTTACAAAGCCAGCGAGTGAGGATCGGGGATCTCGCCTAAGGAGAGGGGGAGGGAATTGTTACAATATATTGCAAGTTCCTAATCCGCACCCCAGATCCCATGGCCGAGGCTTCTCTCTCTCCTTTCCAAAAACAATTTACCGTCCCCAGTGACGCTGACCCGATGCAGCGGGAAATTGGCCACTATGATCCCGATGGGATCATGAGCTTCTATGGTCGTCGCCCTTTCCAGGTTTTGGGCCGTTTGTTCGATATCATCGTGCCCTTTCTCTGGTTTGGTTGGCGGCTCTGGTGGGATAAATTAACCGGATCGGCAGTGAAGAACCAGCAACGGCGGGCGGTGCATCTCCGGGAAATTATCACTAAATTGGGGCCCACCTATATCAAGGTGGGGCAAGCTCTCTCTACCCGCCCCGATTTGGTTCCCGCCTACTATATGGAGGAGTTGGCAAGACTTCAGGATCAACTGCCCCCCTTTGATAATGCGATCGCCTTTCGGTTTATTGAAGAGGAATTAGGCGATCGCCCCGAAGCCATCTATGCCGAACTCTCCCCCAACCCCGTGGCCGCCGCCTCCCTGGGGCAAGTTTACAAAGGCAAACTCAAAACCGGGGAAACCGTCGCCGTCAAAGTCCAACGCCCCGACCTGATCCGCCGCATCACCCTCGATGTCTACATCATGCGGCGGATTGCCCTGTGGGCCCAGGCGAATATGAAGATTCGCAGCGATTTAATCGCCATTACCGACGAATTTGCCGGGCGGATCTTTGAAGAAATGGACTATAGCCAGGAGGGGCGCAACGCTGAAGAATTCGCTCAACTCTATAGTTATCTTCCCGAAATTTACATTCCCTGCATTTATTGGGACTACACCGCCCGCCGCGTCCTCACCATGGAATGGATCGAGGGCACAAAACTCACGAACCTCCCCGCTGTCCAAGCTCAGGGGATTAACGCCACCCATTTAGTGGAGGTGGGGGTAGCCTGCTCCCTGCGGCAACTGTTAGAACATGGCTTTTTTCATGCTGATCCCCATCCGGGCAACCTCTTAGCCACCCCCGATGGCAAGTTGGCCTATTTGGATTTTGGCATGATGAGCCGGATTCAACCCTATCAACGCTATGGCCTGATTGAGGCGGTGGTGCATTTGGTGAATCGGGATTTTGAGGCCCTGGCTCAGGATTATATTCATCTTGATTTCCTC
>RECT01000022.1 GCA_007693875.1 Spirulina sp. DLM2.Bin59 | reverse complement strand
CTGTTCAAAAAACCGCTGTTAATCGTTGTGTTTCCCCGCGCATTAATCTCCATCAACCCCGCATTCCCCTGGCCATCGGTGCGGGAGTTAATCTGTGCGCCATTGAGAACATTGAGGTGGGTGGTGTTGATTTGAATTTGGCCGCCGTTGCCGATGCCGGTGGGTTGAACGGTACTGAGTAAACCACTGTTCAGGCCATTGGCTCCGATGCCGCTCAAGGTGACATCTTGGGCATTGAGGAAGATGCTGCCACCATTGCCGCGCCCTCTGGTGTTGACGGTCATGACACCACCGCTGTTGAGATTAATCACGGGGGCTGTGGCGGTAATCACGCCGCCCTCGGCCTTGGTGGCATTGGCATTGACCTCACTAAATACGCCGCTGGATACAGGGCCATCGGAACCTTGGATGGTGAGGCGATCGCCTGCCCTCAGGTTAATGTTGCCCGCGTTGCCTGAACCGTTGGTGCTGGTGGAAATTTGCGCCCCATTGTTGAGGGCGATCGTCCTGCCTTCGAGGGTGATCACTCCTCCTCGGCCGGTGGCTCCGGTGTTCACGCCGCTGAAGATGGCGGCGGTGTTGCCATTGGTGCGGGTGCCATCAAGGTGGATCGCGTCAGTGGTGCGGATCGTAATGTTGCCCGCACTGCCCGATCCCCTGGTGCTGGAGGTAATTTTCGCGCCTTCAGCTAATCGGAAAGTGGTAGCTTCAATGAGGACATTACCAGCCCGCTGGTCGCTGCGGGTTTGGCCAAAGACTTCTTCCCGCACGATCGTAACGGTTCCCCCGGCTTGAATGGTGACATCGCCACCACCCCCCAGGCCGCCGGAGGTATTCACCGCCGCAAGGTTGATATTGCCGCGATCGCTCTTTAGGATAATCGCCCCCCCATCCCGACTACTGGCCCCGGCGGCGGTGTTGAGTTCACCACTGCTCACTTCGAGATTACCGTGGGTGCTGTGGAGGTTGATCTGGCCCGCAGAGCGGTTGGCTCCGAAGGTAAAAGCAGCAATTTCACCCGTGGCAATATTGTTGCGGGCGGTGATGTTGATGTTGCCGCCATTGGTTTGGGAGGCATTGGCAAAAAGGTTGCCGGTGGTGATACCGCCTTGGGTGCTCACGAGGTCGATATCACCGTTTTGGACGAAAAATGTGGGATCGAGGGGGTCGCGATCGCGGTTAATTTGGGCAACATTGATGTTGCCACTGGCCCGCAATTGAACATTACCCCCTTGGATATTGGTGGAAAAGGTATCAATTTTACCGGTATTAATTGCCCCGCCTGCTTGCATCCTCACCATCCCCCCCACGCCGCCGGAGGTCAGGCCATCAAGATTTTGGGTGGTAATATTGCCCCCAGCTTCGAGGTCAACCTGACCCGCATTGGCATTGAAGCTATAGAAATCAATATCGCCGGTTTGTAGGGAGCCGCCGGCTTTAAGGGTGAGATTGCCGCTCAGGCCGCCAAGACTGGAGAGATCGGTTAAGTTGGCGATCGCCACATCCCCCTGGGCAGTAATATTCACATTCCCCGCATCATCAAACCCTGAGCTAGCATTGATCGCACCAATGTTGGCATTCCCCTGGGCAATCAAGCGCACATTCCCCGCACCACTCCAAAAGGAATCGGTGTTTAAGGTGGTGACATTGATATTGTTGCGGCTATCCAGGGTGATATTCCCCCCCTTTGTCTCATCCAAGAGGGCGGCAAAAAAATCTGGGGCGGTACTGATGCTATTTACGGTAATATTACCCGCTGGCAGGTTTGTGTTGGCTTGGTATTGGTTGGTTAAAAAAACTTGGGTGGCCACTGCCTCAGACCAGCTAGTATCTTGGGCGATCACCGTACCGAGGGTGATGTTGGAGCCTTGGGAATTTTCGGGGTTAGTGATCGTTGCTAGGCCATCAGGGTTAAGGGGGGAAGCGATCGCCCCCAAACTCATCCCGGCGCGAATATCGAGGGTGGGCTGAGTCCGACCATTAATATTCAGCGTTGAACCATCGGAAAGCGTCACGGTTTCGATTAAACCGTTAGCGAGATCCCTCCCGGTAATCCGAATCGTGCCGGAGATCGTCACATTCCCCGCCGCGAGAATATGGAGGGAAGCCCCGTTATAGCCCGCCATGCTCACATCCCCCCGCGCCCGAATTACCGGATCATTGGGGCTTTCCAACTGGCCCAACTCCCCCCCCGGCTCCTCAATGCGGAAATTGCCCCCAGCAAAATAATGGGCATCTCCCAAAACGGGGAGGGGCGATCGCAACACCAGATCCCCCCCCGCGACAATTTCACTCTCCCGATGATTGAGGGCGAAAATATCAATATGCTGACTTTCCAGGGTGAGGTTACGGCCAGCCATGGCCAAAAAGGGCTGATCCACCGTATCGCGAATTTTCAACCCCTCCCCACCCTGAAGCGTTAAATGGCCCCCCGCCTGCAACTGCCCTTCGAGATCCAACTGCCCCGCCGCCAAAGTGAGATCCCCCCCCACTGCCAACCGGCCCCGATTCTCAATCCCGCCCTGCTGGGCCAATTGATTCAAAAACAACGCACCAGGATCAACGGCAATGAGATTACTCAAGGCCGGCTGCGTCGCGCTAAACAGGCCATCGGCTCCCAGGGGAATACTGTCGGCCGTGGTGGCGAAAAAAGAGCCGCGAATATCAAGCTGGGCCTGCTCCCCAAAAATAATCCCATTGGGATTGATTAAATATAAATTGGCATCCCCCAACACCCCCAACGTCCCGAAAATCCGGGAAGGATCGCCCCCGGTCACACGGGTGAGAATATTGGCGATCGCCTCCGGGTTCTGGAAAAACACCCCCCGCCCCGCCTCCACATTAAAAGCCTCAAAACTGTGGAACAGGTTCATCCCCCGGATCGCGCCCCCCTCAATGGCATCAATGCCACCACCGAGGGGAACCACCCGTGAGCTTTCCC
>RECT01000023.1 GCA_007693875.1 Spirulina sp. DLM2.Bin59 | reverse complement strand
TCCCCCAAGAACCCCTCAACCTCCCCCCAGGCGAAATCCAAATCCTGATCCTCAATCACCCTCCCGAACCCCTACACCCACAAACCATCAATAACGATTACAACACCAGGGAAAAAATTCTTGACCTAATCCAAAAAGTCAAACATGAAATCATCGTCGAAAAAGGATGGCTTGAAGAGTGAAAGCACCCCAAAGGATCTTCTTAGATACCAACATCTATATTCTTGGAATACAGATCCCCGAATCTGACGAAGCCAAGATATTAGAAGCAATTGGATATAATGGAGAACCACTTAAATTAATCACAACCAAGATTATCATCTCCCCAGAACTCGTTGATCAGATTCGTAGAGTTTCTAAATACTTATGGCAAAAAGATCAATCCGGATGGAACTTGAGCCAAATCTTTAACAACCTTAACATTGATTATGTGGTTCCTAACAAAGATTGGCAAAAAGAATCTGAAGAACTGAAAGTCACAAAGACAATTCCCTTAGAAGATATTGAAATTTATTTAAGTGCTAAATACGGTCATGCTGATTGCTTCATTTCCAGTAATCGAACCCTAATTCAATCTATTGCTGATTTTGAATGCTTAACAGCCCAACAATTTCTCCAAAAATATATGCAACAATAAGTAAGATCGTAGGGCAACACCCACCAAACCCCATCAATAAAACCTTCCCCGTAGGGGCGTTGGCATAAAGCCTGCCGGAGGCACAAAAACCTTTCGCCCCCAAACCCACCCAACCCCAAACTTTAAACCCATAATTACAACCAAAAACCATGCAAATCAAAACATTGACATATTACGATGATGAATATAAATGGGAACTATTAACAGTCGAATTCCTCCCCAACCTCAACCTTTTAGTCGGCATTTCCGGCGTAGGAAAAACAAGAATTCTTAAAGCAGTCTCCAGCCTTAAAGCCATCGCCAACGGCGCATCCCTCAATGGCGTTCAATGGAACATCCACTTTATCGCCAACAACAACCTTGAATATACCTGGAGTGGCGCATTTGAAACCAGACCAAAAGCGATCGCCATCAATGAAGATTCCGCACAAGATGAGCCGGTTAAACTCATTGATGAAAAATTAATCGACAATAATGGTAACATCATCGTCGAACGCAAAAACTCTGAAATCTTTCTTAATGGCGATAAAACCCCTAAACTCTCACCATTTGAAAGCGTCATCGAACTTCTCAAAGAAGAAGACCAAATTACCCCTATAAAAGCTTCTTTAGATCAAATCATTCTCACTAATTCTGATCCCACCGATAGAATTTGGCGTTTGCCAGTTTCTATTTTTAAAAAATTTCAAAATGCTTCACTTTTGACCTTGTGTGAAAGTGGCTTACCCGTACAAATTAAATTGTCTATTTTGTATAGAACATTCCCCGCAGAATTTAACAAAATCAAAAAAATTTTTATGTCAGTCTTTCCGAAGGTCTCAGACTTAAAAATTGAAACGATCAATGATGAGCATATTCCTATCGGACTATCTAAACTCTTAAAAGAAGCAACAACTGTTAGCATCCGAGAAAAAGGCATCGATGATTGGCTCGATAACATTTCCTCAGGAATGCTTAAAACCCTGATGTATATCAGCGAACTTTATCTTGCTCCCGAAAACTCACTTATTCTCATCGATGAATTTGAAAACAGCTTAGGCGTAAACTGCTTAGATAGCGTCACCGAGCTTTTTTTAGATAACAAAAAACTCCAATTTATGATTACCAGCCATCACCCCTATATCATCAACAATATTAGCCCTGCCTACTGGAAAATCGTCACCCGCAAAGCAGGCTTAGTCACCGTCAAAAACTCAGAAGACTTTCACATCTCCAAATCTAGACAGAAAGCCTTTATTGATTTGATCAACATTTTGGAAGATGAAGCAGACCAGGAAGAAGAATAATGAATATTTATTTTTTGGTTGAAGGAAACAGCACCGAAAAAAAGATCTACCCTAAATGGCTAGAATACCTAATCCCCGATCTGGTTAGAGTTCAGTATTATGATCAAGTTGAAAGTAATAATTATTATCTGATTAGTGGCAAAGGATACCCTCGCATTTTATATGATGGCCTTGAAAATGCCGTCGATAAAATTATGGAAATCCCTAAATATGATTATCTCGTGATCTGTATTGATGCTGATGAAGAATCAGTAGAGGCAAGAACTCAATATGCTCGTGAGTTTATTCGGGATCAACAAATCAATTTAGGCAAAACTAAAATTGAAATCATTGTCCAAAATCGTTGCCTCGAAACTTGGCTGTTGGGAAATCGTAGAATTTTTAACTCTCGACAACCCTTAGATTTTCCCCTAGCCGATTATGTTAACTACTATGACGTTTCCCAACGTGATCCGGAAGCAATGGGACAGTATGATCAGAAAAATCATGCTGAGTTTCATTATGAATATTTGCGAGAAATTTTTAGATCGAAAAACACTAATTATAGTAAGAAAAATCCGAAAGATGCTCAAAAACTCTACTATTTTGAAGCATTGCAGCAGAGAGTTGAAGACCAACCCCAAGACCTGAAAAGTTTTCAGTTTTTTCTAGAATTTTGCGAAAAAATCAAAACAAAAATGATGCTCAACCCTCAAGATTAGCCAGCCAGTGGGCAATCCCCGCCCCACCGTTTATAATTATTGCCATGAAAACGATCGCCCTCCCCAGTCAACTCCCCAGTGATCTGGATCTTGCCCAGATTAACCAACAACTGCGCGACGGAACCGCCCAACTGGACTGGAGCCTCGTCATCGAAGCCGACGATCGCCACCTCCTCACCCTCATCGCCGGCCTCGATATCAACGACCACGAAACCGCCCTCGGCATTGATACCCTCTCCCCCGCGATGGGCGATCGCCTCACCCCCCTCTTCACCCAAAACCTTGAAACCCCCCCTATTCAGGAAAACAACGGAGATCC
>RECT01000024.1 GCA_007693875.1 Spirulina sp. DLM2.Bin59 | reverse complement strand
CCAAAGCAAAATTTGCGGATCCTGCCAAGACCAGCCCCCCACCTGGGCCACCTCCCCCCCCAACTGCCACACCGTTTGCACCGCGAGAAAAACAATAATCCCCGCCATCAGCGCCCCACAGCGCACATAGCCGGTGCGATGCAATCCCCACAGGGGGCGGGCATCGGAAAGTTGGCCAAACCAGACCCGAGCCGGGGAAACCAAATAGGGCAGAGCCACAGCCCCCGCCGTCACCCAGGCGGGAATTTGCAATTCCGTAATCATCACCCGATTTAAAACCGCAACGGTGAGCACCGACATTAACCCCAGGCCCAGATTAAAGAGGCCAAGGCGGAGAATCGTCGGTAAGGGTAGGGAAGGGGTAATTTTATCGAGGGGAGTATCAACAGCCATCAGTCTAAATTTTTGCAACCAAGGTGAGAAAAAAAAGAGAGAGCCAGACATAAGCCGGATTCTGTTCAAGGATGGTTATCTATCTGGGAGATTTGTTACCAAATCCCTCAAGCGGTTCTCCAAAAACGGGGCGGGCAAAAGACCAACCCTTGCCCCTGCGACCTTGCTCCCGACCGGGGTTTACCGAGCCAACACCTCTCGATGTTGCTGGTGCGCTCTTACCGCACCTTTGCACCCTTACCTTTCAAGGATGAAGGATGAAGGATATAGGGCTTTGCCCGTGCGTAGCAGGATGAATCATTCTGCCTTCTGCCTTCTACCTTCTGCCTTCAAAAGGCGGTATGTTTCTGTGGCACTATCCTCACGCTCACGCGCACTGGGCGTTACCCAGCAAGTCTGGTCTTTGGGGAGTCCGGACTTTCCTCAGATCATCCTCAAGGGGCAATCTGCAACCATCTCGCCGACTCTCTCTGCTGTTTAGTGTGCCACAGCCCTGGCGGATGGGGTGAGTTTTGCCGCGATAGAATGGAACTATCCTCTCCTCGTTGTACCATGCCCCCCACCCTCACCCTCTACAGTTCCAACCGTTGCCCCTATGCCCACCGTACCCGTTTGACGTTAACGGAGAAGGGGCTGGCGTTTAACCGGGTGGAGATTGATTTAGACCATAAGCCGGCGAATTTTAACGAGATTTCCCCCTATGGGAAAGTGCCGGTGTTACTGGTGGAGGAGGGGGGCGATCGCCTCCGCCTATGGGAATCGATGATTATTAATGAGTATTTAGAGGAAGCTTTTCCGGAACCAGCCCTTTTGCCTCGTAGTGCGGGGGGGCGGGCCGTGGCGCGGATTTGGATTGATTTTATCAACAATCAGTTTACGCCGGCTTTTTACAAGTTATTGCTGGCCCAAGATGCCGCCCGCCAAGACCAATGGCGGCAAACCCTCCATGACCATTGCCGCTTTTTAGAAACAGAAGTATTGAACCATGGGGGCGATTATTTGTTAGCCACGGGCTTTAGTTTGGTGGATATTGCCCTTTATCCCTGGTTTGAGCGGTGGGAAACATTGAGCCATTATCGAGGGTTTCCCCTCCCGGCGGATTGTCCCCGCTTACAGACTTGGTTGGCTAAAATGAATGGACGGGGTACGGTGCAGGCCTGGCGCAATGACCCCCAGCAATATCTTGATGATTACCGTGCCTACGCCAACAACACCGCTACGACAACAACGGCCCAGGCCCTCCGCTCAGATTAGCCCCATGGCTTAATAATCGCGGCGGCGTTCTTTGCCTCTGTATCCATCGCTCCCTGGGCCATCTGCCGCAGTTTTGCTCACAATAAGAACATTCACACTATGAATGATTTGTTTCGTAGTCTCGTCACGCAGACTGCTACTCACACCGGATCGGATTTTTTCGCAGCCCTCGTGGAAAAGTTAGCCCAAGCCTTGGGGATGGATTACGCTTTAATCGCTGAATTAATCCCAGGGGAAACGCCCCGATTGCAAACCTTGGCGGTGTGGGGGGATGGGCAACGGTTAGAGAATTTTAGCTATGAATTGATGGATCGTCCCTGTGGCATTGTGGTGACGACGGGCAAACCCTTGTTGATTGCGGATCAACTGCAAACGGTTTGCGGCCATAATCCACAGTTGGCATCGATGGCGGCGGTGAGTTATTGGGGGATGCCGCTGTTGGAGTCTGAGGGGCGGGTGTTGGGGACGCTCTGTTTGCTGCATCGTCAGGCCTTGGCAGTAACCCCCGAGTCAGAGGAGATGATAACCATTGTTGCGCAGCGAGCAGCAGCGGAACTACAGCGGCAGCAGGATTTTATTGCCCTGACCACAAGGCAACAGGATTTAGAGGCGCGGGTGCAGTCCCGCACCCATGATTTAATGACGATTAACACGGAACTCCACGCCGAAATTTTTAACAAAATCAAGGCGGAAACAGCCCTGAGGGATAATCAATATTTTCTCGAACGGGTGTTAAATGCGATCGCCGATCCCGTCTTTGTTAAAGACCAAGCCCACCGTTGGCAGATGGTAAACAATGCCTTTTGTGAACTGGTGGGGGCAGATCGCCAGGATCTGATCGGCAAGACCGATCACGACTTTTTTCCCCTCCCCCAGGCGGATCATTTTTGGCATTACGATGATTTGGTGTTTAGTACCGGCGGTGAGGTGGAAAATGAGGAGAGCCTCACCGATGGTCAGGGGCAATTGCGGACAATTTCCACGAAAAAAATTGCTTTTCTAGGGCAGGGCGGCGAGCTCAACCTGGTGGGGATTATTCGGGATATTACCGAGCGCAAGCGCATTGAACGGCAACTGCGGAAAGCCCTGGAACGGGAGCAGGCCATTGCCCGCGTTGTGGCCCGGATGCGCCGCACCCTCGATCTGGAAACAATTTTTCAGGATACGACGGCGGAACTGCGCCAGGTGATTGAATGCGATCGCCTCCTGGTCTATCGTTTTAACCCCGATTGGAGTGGCGTATTGGCAACCGATTGCAACAGGCCACGGATGCGGTTAATAGTGGTAAACCTTGCCCCAGC
>RECT01000409.1 GCA_007693875.1 Spirulina sp. DLM2.Bin59 | reverse complement strand
ACGCTGAAAATTTGTTAAAAATTTCCCTACCCTGATGACCGTTACTCCCCAAGCTCCCCCGAAACCCACCACCCGCCGCCTCGTCTTTCCCTTCACGGCGATCGTCGGTCAGGAAGAAATGAAGTTGGCCCTGCTGCTCAATGTCATTGACCCGAAAATTGGCGGGGTGATGATTATGGGCGATCGCGGTACGGGCAAATCCACGACAATCCGGGCTTTAGCAGATTTACTCCCGGCCATCCCCGTTGTTGAGCATGATCCCTTTAATAGCGATCCCCACAACCCGGAACTGATGGGGGATGAAGCCCGCCAACATTATGAACAGGGGCAACCCCTCCCCACAACGACGATGAAAGTGCCGATGGTGGATTTACCCTTGGGGGCTACGGAGGATCGCGTCTGCGGCACCATTGATATTGAAAAGGCTTTATCGGAAGGGGTGAAGGCCTTTGAGCCGGGGCTGTTGGCCAAGGCTAATCGCGGCATCCTCTATGTGGATGAGGTGAATTTACTCGATGATCATTTAGTGGATGTCCTGTTGGATTCCGCCGCCAGTGGGTGGAACACCGTGGAGCGGGAGGGGATTTCGATCCGCCATCCGGCCCGGTTTGTTTTGGTGGGTTCCGGGAACCCGGAAGAAGGGGAATTGCGACCCCAATTATTGGATCGGTTTGGGATGCACGCCGAGATTCGCACCGTTAAACAGCCGGCCGAACGAGTGAGAATTGTCGAAGAGCGGTCAGCCTTTGACCAAGATCCCGCCGGTTTCTATCAACACCACATCACCGAACAGGAAAGCTTACAGGCGAAAATTGTCCAAGCTCAGGAACGTTTGCCCCAGGTGGAGTTGGATTATGAGCTACGGGTGGGGATTTCGGAAGTTTGTTCCGAGTTAGATGTGGATGGACTGCGGGGGGATATTGTCACGAACCGGGCCGCCAAGGCGATCGCCGCCCTCGAAGGTCGCACCACCGTCACCCTCGATGATATTCGCCGCGTTGTCACCCTCTGCCTCCGTCACCGTTTACGGAAAGACCCCCTCGAATCCATTGATTCAGGGTATAAGGTGGAGAAGGCCTTTAACCGTGTCTTTGGCGTGGAGGCGGAAAACTAAAGGCGAGGAGGCGATCGCCCATGGCTCCAGAGCCGATCATTCAACTCAAAAAAGTGACGAAACGGTTCGGGGAAAGTGTGATCCTCGACGGGGTGGATTTAGACATCTACCCCGGTGAGGCCCTGGCGATTATTGGCCCCTCCGGGACAGGGAAATCGACGATTTTACGGATGATTGCCGGCCTCCTCGAACCCGACATCGGCGAAATTTACATCAAGGGCCAGCTTCGCAAGGGGTTGATTGAAGACCACCCCGACCCGATTACGATTAGCATGGTGTTTCAACAGGCGGCCCTGTTTGACTCCTTGACCGTGGCGGAAAATGTCGGGTTTAGCCTCTTTCAGCATTCCCGGCTACCGGCGGCGACGATTCAACAATTGGTGCGGGAGCGGTTGGCGTTGGTGGGGTTGGGGGATATTGGCGATCGCTTTCCCTCGCAACTGTCCGGGGGGATGAAAAAACGGGTCAGTTTTGCCCGGGCGATTATGATCAACCCGGAAAACCCCGCCAACAATCCCGAGGTCATCCTCTACGATGAACCCACCGCCGGCCTCGACCCCATCGCCTCCACGGTGATTGAAGATCTGGTGCGCCATTTGCAACGGGATACGGGGAACTGTGACACCTATGTGATGGTCACACACCAAGACAGCACGATCCGCCGCACCGCCGACCGGGTGATTTTTCTGTTTGGCGGTCGGGTGCAGTGGGATGGGCCGGTGACGGAGATTGATGACACGCCAAACCCCTTAGTCCGTCAGTTCTTTAGTGCCAGCATTGAGGGACCCATTCCAGTGATTGCTTAAAATGTAGACTAGCGAAAAACAATTAAGGCCGATACTGTCCCACTGAATCAGCCTAAAATTGACCTGTTATGAGGAGATGCCCCGATGCGATCGCGAACCCTTCGAGAAGGCTCCATTGGCCTGTTTATCCTAATGGGCGTGGCCCTATTTGGCTTATTGATCCTTTGGTTGCGGGGTGTGCGGTTCAGCCGCGACAGTTATACCATTTATATTGAATTGAGCGACAGCAACGGCATGATTGTCGGTAGTGCGGTGCGGTACCGGGGCGTGAAGGTGGGCAACGTTGAGGCACTCACCCCCACCACCAACGGCATTGAAGCCCGGGTCTTAATTTCCCCCGCCAATTTGTTGATGCCGAGAAATTCAGAAATCGAAGCGAACCAATCCGGGCTAATTAGCGAAACCACCCTGGATATTACCCCCTTGAGCCAGGTTCCCAACCCGGATCAACTGCCCTCCCCCTTAAGCCGTCGCTGTAACCGGGAAATTGTCATCTGTAATGGCGATCGCCTCCAAGGGGTAACGGGGATTAGCTTCAATGCCGCTGTCCGCAGCACGATCCGCCTCAGCGAACGCCTCACCGACCCGGAATTTTTCGACAACGTTACTAGCCTCACCGCCAATGCCAGCCTTGCCGCTGCCCAGGTGGCGGAATTGGGGGCAGAACTCACCCAACTCTCCGCATCGGTGCGGGGGGAGTTGGGCGTGGTGTCCGGCACTGCCGGCACGTTCTCCACTACGGCCCAGGATCTTTCCACTGCCGCCCGTGACATCACCACCATCGCCGCCACCTCCGCCCGTCAGATCAATAGCACCGTGGCCGCCTACGAAGGCACAGCCCAAGAACTGAATGCCCTCGCCATCAATATCAATGGGCTAATTAGCGAAAATCAAGACAATATCGGCACAACTCTGAATAGCATCAGTTCCACCAGCAACGAATTGACGGTACTGATTCGTAACTTCAACACCACCCTCGAATCCGCCGATACCCGCGAGCTATTGGATAATCTGGAGTTACTCACCGCCAACG
>RECT01000025.1 GCA_007693875.1 Spirulina sp. DLM2.Bin59 | reverse complement strand
CTCCTGGTGGACGATACACCGGAGAATCTTCGGTTGCTCTCAACGGCATTAACCCAGAAGGGCTACAAGGTTCGCAGCGTGATCAATGGGCGAATGGCCCTTATGGGGGCTCGGGCAGCACCACCGGATCTGATTTTGTTGGATATTTGTATGCCGGGCATGAATGGCTATGAGGTCTGTGGGCAGCTTAAAGTAGACCCCAAAACCGCAGATGTGCCGGTTATTTTTATCAGTGCTTTGGATGAGGTGATTGATAAGGTGCAGGCCTTTGCTGTGGGTGGGGTGGATTACATCACCAAGCCTTTTCAGTTTGAGGAAGTTTTAGCGCGGGTAGAGAATCAACTGACGATCCGACAGTTGCGCCGTTCCCTAGAATCCCTCAATGGCCAACTGGAGGAGCGGGTCAAAGAGCGCACCCAGGCCCTGGAGCGGGAAATTCAAGAACGGAAGCGGGCCCAAAAGGAGTTACTCCATTTAGCACTCCACGATCCCCTCACTCAACTGCCCAACCGCAGCCTCTTCATGGATCGCCTGGAGGCCATGTTGCTCCATAGCCAAGAGCAGCCCAGTTATGGGTTTGTGGTGCTGTTCTTAGATTGCGATCGCTTTAAGCGCATTAATGATTCCCTTGGCCATACGGTGGGCGATCGCCTCCTAATTGCCATTGCCCAACGCCTATGCCAATGCCTGCGACCCCAGGATACCTTGGCCCGTTTAGGGGGGGATGAGTTTGCCATTTTACTGGATGGTTGTGACGATGCCCAGGCAGCCTTGGCCATTGCGGAAGCCCTCAACCGCAGTTTGACAGAACCCTTCCATCTCAACAACTACGAAATTTTTATCAACGCCAGTATCGGCATTGTGTTTAATAGCGATCGCCTCTACCAACAACTCCATCCACCCGCCGTTCCCTACAGTTTAAACCTCCGCTACACCGACGCTGAACATCTGTTGCGGGATGCGGATACCGCCATGTATCGTGCGAAAGCCATGGGTAAAGGCTGTTATCAAGTCTTCAGCCCCGATCTCCATGACCAAGCCCGCAGCTTATTAGAACTGGAAAATGATCTACGCCGCGCCTTAGAGCAGGAAGAATTCCTGCTCTATTATCAGCCGATTATCGCCCTACAACGGGGTAAAATTGCCGGATTTGAAGCCCTCATCCGGTGGCGACATCCCGAAAAAGGTTTCATTTCTCCCGCTGAATTCATTCCCGCAGCAGAGGAAACAGGCTTAATTATTCCCATTGGGGAATGGGTTTTTCAAACGGCTTGCCATCAACTCAAAAAATGGCATGATTTAGCCGTGACACCGGAACCCCTCACCATGAGCGTTAATTTTTCCGTTCGTCAGTTTTCCCAAGCTAACTTTATGGGCAAAATTGAATCAATTTTGCACCATACCCAAGCAAATTGCAAATTTTTAAAGTTGGAAATTACCGAAAGTGTTTTCATTGATCAACCGGAATCGGTAATGTTGTTATTGCAAGAATTAAAAGCTAAAAAATTAAAACTGAGCTTGGATGACTTTGGCACAGGCTTTTCTTCTTTGAGTTATCTGCACCGTTTTCCGATGGATACGCTAAAAATTGATCAGTCTTTTATTCGTCAAATTGGTGATAACGCCAAAAATTTAGAAATTGTTCAGGCCATCATTGCCCTAGGGCATAACTTGGGCATTGAAACCATTGCCGAAGGCGTTGAAACACCCCATCAACTGGCTCATTTACGTGCCCTCGATTGTGGCTATGGCCAGGGCTATTGGTTTGCGAAACCCGGCACAGCGGAGGATGCAGAGGCACTCTTAGCCCAAGATCCCTGTTGGTAAAATCTCCCCTACTGGCACAAGGGCGGTTCAAGAAAATTAATGCAATTGGGCGATCGCCCCTCGGTTGATTAATACCCCTTGGGTGAGCAAATCCCGCACGGTGGCCAATAACAACCGCTGTTCATTGACTTCAAACTGCACGGTAATCCGGTCTACCCCCGCCTCCCCTGGGGGATTGAGGGGGGCAATACAGACGGAATCTTTGCCCTCGGTGAGGGAACGATATTGGGCTTGGTGTTGGAGGTGTTGACTCACCATCCGCCCCTGATCATCGTAGGTGACGGTGGCGGCGGTGGTGTTGCCCAATTCCCCCACATCGAGGCGGATTTCCCCTTGGCCATCCCGCGCCACCTGGAGCGTTAACGGCTCCTCGCGCACCGTGGGGTAACGGGTTCCCGCTGCAAAGAGGTTGAAATAGCTATGGGTGCGGGTGGCGGGTTCCCAAAGGCGGATGGCATAGCTGTGGTGGAGGTAGTCCGCCACGGTGGCCCGTTGGCTCAGGGCTAAGGCGCCGTGACAGACCGCTTCAAAGGGTTTCTCCAGTTGGAGGCGCGATCGCCCAAAATAGGCCCCGATCAATTGCTGCACCGCCGGAATTAAACAACTCCCCCCCACCAGTAACACCTGTTCAATGTCGTTTTTATGTACCCCTTGATTGAGGGCAATTTGCAGCACTGTATCCAGGGCATCGCGGAGATGTTCGAGGAAATCCTGCTGTTCTAAAATTTGTTCGAGGCGATCGCGGTCTAGGCTCACCTCATAAACCATCAGCGTTGTTTCATCGAGCCAACTTTCCGAGGCGGTGAACTGATCTGAAAGGCGAATTTTTAACCGTTCTGCCACCTCCACCAAACCCTGCCAAGCCGTCGGTTGCAGGGATTGCCGGGGGATCCTCTCCCGGTCTAAATAATCCTCCGCGATCCAAATATCCACATCTTCCCCCCCCACCAAGGCATCAGCCTTGGCAATCACCACCCCTTGCACCGCTTCATCACCTTGCCCCCGCAACTGTGTCCGCACCAAACTGAGATCCAACGTTCCCCCCCCAAAATCGCCAGCGAGCAGTAATGGATTGGGATGGGTCAAACCATAGCCGAAGGCTGCCGCGGTGGACTCATCAACACTCTG
>RECT01000174.1 GCA_007693875.1 Spirulina sp. DLM2.Bin59 | reverse complement strand
GCCTTGTTGGGTGAGTTGGTATTCTTGGGGAGTGAGAAATTGGTCGAGTTGCGCTTCTCGCAAATCGGGGTAACGTTGCTGGGTGAGTTCCTGTTGGGCAAGTTCAACCCAATTACCCTTGGCTTGGGCGGCGATTTTTTCGAGATATTGGCGGATTTTGCCCTGCTGTTGTTTAGCGGCGAGGGTGATGACGGCGGCTATGGCTTTCCCTACCGCTTTGGTTAAATGCTGATTTTCTAAGGAGACTCCCTTATCCCCAATACCATCAATTAAGGCATCAATGGCATTGGCGGTATTGCCTGCTGCCACATTTCCTAATGTGGTTGCCAAGACTGTCCCCCAAGCAATCGTCCCTCCAGCGAGTAAGGGGGGAAAGGCGAGGCTACCCAAGACACAGCCGCCACCGATGGCTAGTTTTACGAGCGATCGCCCTACATCCATAAATCATTCCCTCAACCCTGTGATTATTTTACACAGATTTTTTCTGCTATAGCTCCTGCTCACCCCGATCTACTGCCACATCATCAAACGCCGCAACCCCTGAACCCCCTAGCCATCAAGCAGGGTTTAGTTTCTGCAATAATGGCGATAGAGTCAAACATCACCCACCGCTCCCATCCATGAAAACCAATGCTTCCCTAGAAGAACGCATGGCAGCAGTAGAAGCAGCCATTACTCAAATTCAAGCACAGATTGCCGATCCACCAGTGAACAACTGGTTAGTGCAAATTAGTGGCTCCTTCAAAGATGAACCCGCCTTTGAAGAAATTCTCGCCTATGGACAAGCGATTCGCCAAGGCAACGAATCTATATTAGGCTCATTGGGAATAGAGTGAAATATTTACTAGACACAGACCACCTCAGTATTCTTCAGCGTCAATCTGGAGCAGATTTTCATAATCTTGTAGCTAGAATTTCTCAATATCCTTTGTCTGAGTTTGCTATTTCGATTATCACTGTTCAGGAACAAATGCTTGGATGTCATGCCTATATTAACCGCGCTCGTGATTCAAGATCACTGGTTAAAGGCTATGAAATGATGGAACGTCTGATCATTGACCTTAAGCGATTACCCATTCTCTCGTTTGATGCGATCGCCGCCGAAACTTTAGAGCATTTGAACTTGCAACGAGTGCAGATGGCTCAAATGGATTCGAGAATTGCTGCGATCGCCCTTTCTCGAAAGATGATTTTATTGACCCGCAATCATCGGGATTTTAACAAGGTACAAGGATTAATCATAGAAGATTGGACAAGATGATCATATTTTTTCGACAGATGAAATAAAATTCTCCTTTATGGAGCTAGGCTTTAACCTGTTTATACATTTGCTGGAAAGCCACTAACACCGCCGGAGGGCGGGCCGTGAACTGGATATAAAAACTACCCGGTTGGGATTCGGGGGCTTGGATCACCTTTGCATAAATATCATCACTCCCGGCAGGATTATCCGGCAGATCCAACACCGCCAACTTGAGATTATTGAGGGGATCAGGGACGATCGCCCCCTCAGCTAAACGAATCACCGCCCCCTTCTCCGAAATCTGCCACAACTCCCCAGGGGTTTGAGTCGTGCTGATATGTTTGCCATCCAAGATCGTGTATTGCACCGATAGCGGCTGGGCCAGGGGGAAATAATGCTCCACAGCCTTCGGTAACTCCAGATCATAGGGTGCGCCAATCCCCCCCACTGCATAGATCGTGATCGGATTTTTCACCCCCTTGGGCATCACCTCCATTTGATCATCAATGTGGATCTCTGCATTGGCCCCCTTCAACGTCGATTCCGAAATTAACAATTGGCCCCCCGTCGTATAGGACTCAATACGATAGGTTAAATTCACCTGAGAACCCACCACACCGTACTTTGTCCGCTTCTCCGAGCCAATATTCCCCACCACCACCTCACCCGTATTAATGCCAATTCCCATCTCTAACTTCGGCAACCCCCAAGCCTCGATCTGTTCGTTGATTTCCGCCATCGATCGCTGCATCGCAATCCCACAGGCGATCGCCCGCTGGGGATCATCCTCCCGCTGCGTCGGCGCACCAAACAACACCAAAATCCCATCCCCCATAAACTCATCAATGGTTCCCTGATATTGGCTGATGATGTCCGCCATATAACTCAGGTAAAAATTGAGAATCTTCACCACCTCCTCCGGGGGCAACCGTTCCGACAACGCCGTAAACCCCCGCAGATCCGACGTGAGGATCGTAATTTTGCGCCGCTCCCCCCCCATCTTTAACCCTTCGGGATTTTCCAACAGATTCGCCACCACCTCAGCGGTAAGATAGCGGCCAAAGGTGCGGCGAATTTCCCCCGCCGTCCGGGCCACATAAGCAGTAATGCTCACCGTCGCCCCCAAGAAGCCGATCAAAGGGGGAACCACAGGAATCCACCAGGCATAGATCAAGGCCACATAACCCGTCCCGAGGAGGAGGGCGATCGCCCCCCCACAGATCACCCACATTTTTACCGCTCCCCCCCAACTGCGTTCCATATGGCGCAACAGCCAAGTGCTCACCGCCCCCACCATCGTCCAGAACAGAATCCAAACCATCTCCAGCAGTTCCGAAGCAGTGCGGATCAAGGGACGGCCATCCAACGCTGCACTGATCAACTGGCTCGTCATGTGGCCATGGAGCTCCACCCCCGGCATCGGTCGAGGGGAAGCAATTAAACTGTTGCCGTAGGGAGTCATAAATAAATCCCGCGCACTGTCCCCAATGGCCCCCAAGAGCACCACCCGATCCGTCGCCCACCCCGCTGGCATCCGCCCTTCCAAAACATCAGAGAAGGAAAGCCAATCAAAGGCCCGCACGCCGCCCCGGTAGTTGAGCAACACCTGATAACCGCCGTCATCGGTGCGCATATAGCCCCCATCATTGGCGGCCAGGGGCCGCAGCACCGTTTCCCCCAACTGCCACCAATTATCAGTATTGGGCACTAACCCAATCCCC
>RECT01000104.1 GCA_007693875.1 Spirulina sp. DLM2.Bin59 | reverse complement strand
GGTGGGGCCTGTCCCCGGGGTTCTTGGGGGGGGGACTGCGCCATTAAAGCCGCGACCTCCGGGGGCATCACATCCACGAGGGCGATGGCAGCGGGATCATCGCTATCCGGTAGTTCCCCTAAGGGCAGTTTCCCGCCCCGTAACAGCGTTAACTGCTCCATCGTGTCCCCGATGACACTGGTGAGGTTTTGGCGGGTGTAGCGGTGGTTTTCCTGTTCCTGGCGCAGGGCATCCAGGGCGCGATCGCGCTCCTGTAACACCGTGATTAACTTTTGCCGCCATTGCTCCTCATCCCGTAGGGCCGCCAGTTCAGCGGCAAAGGTAGCCGCCTGGGCTGGTTGAGTCGGGGGGGGATTTTGCAAAGCCTTCAGCTCGGCTTGTAGTTTGGTAATTTCCCCTTGGGCCAGTTTGATCTCTTCCCGGCGTTGCCGAGCTTCGGTGTTGTAGAGTTTGCGCCAATGGGTGGCACTGGCCTGGGCCGCATCGCGATCGCGCTCCGCTTCCGCTAAAGACTGCTTCAAGGTGCGGATTTCCGCCAACCATTGCACTAATTCTTCACTCATCGCTGTGCCATCCCCAAATCAACAGACCACCACTGTTCAGATTAACAAAGGAATTGCTGCGTTGATCCGCAGGTGATATGGAGGTGAAAAATTTTTTGTGCATCCGGTAGGCTTACGCCAACGCCTCCAGGCCCATCCATTTTGCCAAGGGTCTTAAAGGGGTTGAGCAACAAACGCCGTCAAACAAGCCTGGAACGCCGCCGCCACCGTCGCCGCATCCCCATACCGTTCTGTCACCTGGGGAGCCGTTAAGGTTTCAACCACCTGCCGCAGTTGATCACTCAACCCCGGCACACTGATCACCGAAAAGCGCGGGACATGGGTATCGAGGCGATAATACTGCATCGGTGGGTTGCCCGTGAGTAAGAAAATAAGTGTGGGGCCGATGGCGTAAAGATCTGACTGGGGACAGGGTTGCCCCCGGTCTTGTTCCGGAGCCGTATAACCCTCCGCCCCGATGCGTGTGCCGTGGGGCGTGCCAATTTCCTTCACCGCGCCAAAATCAAGGAGAACAAGCTGGCGATCGCCCGCCCGAACCATCAAATTTGCCGGCTTCACATCCCGATGCACCAACGGCGGATTCAACCCATGCAAATAGCCTAAAATGCCACACAACTGCACCATCCAATGCAACGCCTCCGCCAAGGGCACAACCCCGTTCTGCCGCACCCATTGCTCCAAGTTCACCCCATGGACTAACTCCATCGCCAGATAGGTTTTGCCATGTTCCGTAAAGGAATCATAATAGCGAGGAATGCCGGAATGGCTGAGGCTGGCTAAAATCCGCGATTCACGGGCAAACAGTTCATGGGCCTTGGGGATTTTCGCCATATCCGCATTCATCGCCTTGAGGACAATTAACTGCCCCCGGCTGGCATCCCGCGCTAGGTAGGTGGTGCCCATCCCCCCCTGACCCAAGGTTTTTAACACCTGGTATTGCCGAATCAACTGCTGGGGCTGGTAGAGCATTTCGCCGCAGTGAATACAAAACAGCGCTGAAGCTGGATTATTTTCATGGGTGCAGCGGTTTGCGGCCGGCGGTGGTTCATAGTGAAATTGGAGCCGGGGGCCGCCGTGGGCCAGTTGGAGGAGGGCATCCCCAGGAATCAGGCTTTGGCGAATCTGCCGCCCGTTGAGAAATGTGCCATTGGCTCCGTAGCCAATCACCCGCCATTGTTGATCTTCACAGCGGATTTCTGCGTGGTAACGGGAGACTTCCGCACAATAGTCTAGGACAATCTCATTGTCACTGGCGCGACCAATACGGATGATATCGCTGTCTGCAAATTGCCATTCCCGCAGGGGGGTGCGACCGTCCAAAAGGGTGAGAGTGAGCATGGGAGGAGCCTGAAAAAGCCTGGGTTAATGGGGAGCAGAGCCAACCGTCACCGCTAGAACTGATCAGCATTTGGACGCATTTTGAGCCGAATTAAAACTCCGGTGATGTTGTCATGGCCATTGTATTCGTTGGCAAAGTCCACGAGTTCAATTAAACCGCTGTCGAGATTGGCCTTGGAGGAAATTAAGGGGATCAGGTAATCCCCATAGTGTTTTTCGAGCAGATCATTATCGGACAATCCATCGGAACAAAGCAGGAGGAGGGTGTCTTCGTTGAGTTCTAAAAATTGGATGTCGGGGTGAACATAGTCGTTATCCCGGGGGCCCATGGCTTGGGTGAGTTGGTAGGCATCGGGGCGGGCGTAGGCATCCTGGGGGTCAACACCCCGGAGGATTTCCCGTTGGCCCACTTCGTGATCGACGGTGAGTTGTTCGATGCCCTGTTTGCGGGTGATGCGGTAGACGCGGCTATCCCCCACATGGGCGATCGCCACGTTGATGTCCTGCACCAACACCATCACCAAGGTTGTGCCCATTCGCCCACTGCCGGAGCGGGCATTTTTCATGTTGACGGCGTAAAGTTTTTCATTGGTCATTAAAATCCCTTCCCGGATCACCGCCTCATCGGGGAGTTGGCTGCGATCGCTCCAATGGGTGGTGAAATATTGCTGGAGAGTTTCTACCGCCATGGCGCTGGCCACTTCCCCAGCAGCATGGCCCCCCATGCCATCGCAAACGATATAGAGGCCATGGGCCTGGATTTGTTTACTCATGGCGTTTTCCCGGCGCACCACTGAGGTTTCAATGCCAAAATGATCCTCGTTGTGATCTCGCTGTTGACCAATATCGGTAAACCCAGCATCCGCCAAGCTCAGGAGTTGCATGGGGAGGACGACGGTGGGCATATCGTCCCCCATGCCCCGATAGGTGATTTTATCGGGATCTTCCGAGAGTTCCAATTCTTCAAGATCCCCCGAGTTGGAGGAGGTATTTTCTTCGATTTCCTGTTGGCGGGCGATCGCCTGCAATTCCGTTCGGGCCGCCTCCACTGTCAGTAATTCTCCCCCTTCAAAGCGATCCAAGAGGGTCATCATTGGCCCGTA
>RECT01000026.1 GCA_007693875.1 Spirulina sp. DLM2.Bin59 | reverse complement strand
GTGATCCGTTTCCTCTAGGGAACAAAAATACAGATCTTCGCCTCTGGTGAACCAAAGGGTATTGTGGGCGATCGCCAACCCCGTGCCGCCGACGAAATCCTGCCAAGTATGGGGATTAAGGATGCGGGTATCATGGGTTTCCGAGTCTATGGCCAAGAGGTAGCCCGTGGTGGCATCAAGGGCATAGAGCATCCCCTCATAAAAGGTAATGCCGTGGATCGCTGCCGCAGCATAGGGGTAGATGGTGCGGATCGGGGGGGCAGGTTGGGCCCAGGTGGAATCTGGAATCATGCTCGGTTGGCGTGAGGAAACGGAAACTGACCGCCATTGTAATAGCGGCCACAACCCCCAAACTTAGCAGAAACCTCCCCTGTTCTACTGCTTAAACTGAACTTTCCATGGACGTTGGCTCTGGGATTTAGTTACAACAGAAGTAATTACGGGGTGCAGGGTGACTTTCTGAGCATCGTCTGTTAGATCATCTGTTTTTAATTTTTCACTGTTGAGGGACTTGGTTATGAATTTTCGACTTTCCCCCCTGCGGTGGGCTGCATGGGTTGCAACCGCTACCGTGATCACATCGTTAACCCCTGGGATTATCCCGATTAGAGGGGCGATCGCTCAGAGTTTACCCAGTATTGAGGAGTGGCAATCTGCTGGTTTTAAACCGAAGGTGGATACTTCCCCCAATCGCAGCGACGTGGGGGGAACCCGTGGCCCTGAGCAGGCTGCAACCTTATCGTTGATGGCTTTGGTGCCTGAGTACAATCAATTTGGTGTCACCCTTGCGGATAGTCCGCAAATTTTGGTCTACCTGCCTACGGCAAAAACCAATCGCATTGTCCGTTTGGAGTTGGAAGAAGTCACGCCGGGCGGGCTGGGGAGCAGTCCTAACCGTAAGTTTGTCTATGCCCAAGAGTGGGAGGTGGGGCAGAATGGCGGGATCATGAATTTGAGTTTGCCGCCGTCGATTCCCCACAATGATCATCCCCAATCCCAGCGATCGCTCCTCCAGGCGAATCAGGATTATCGCTGGACGGTGTTGGCTTATGACAATACGGATGCAGTGACGGGGCAGGTGGAGGGGTATATTCGCCAAATTGATCCCGGAGAGGTGACTTGGCAAAATGTGGAGACGACGGCGGGGCCGATCGCCAATTATTTAGCGGGCTTGACTCCCCATCGCAAGGGAACGGTGTTGTTGCAAAATTTCGTTTGGTATGATGCGATCGCCGCCCTGGCCCAAGCTTACCAAGCGGATCCCATGGCGACTGCTGCGGATTGGCAACGGGTGTTAGAGTTGGCGGGGTTTAGTCCGGCGGAAATTGCGACGGTGTTAACCCAGATGGCCCAATCGCGGCAGTTCATTGAGGGGGAATTGCTCTAAGGGTCTAAAACTGGGGGCGAGCGGGAGGGCGAAAAATCTTTGTGTCTCCGGCAGGCTTACGCCAACGCCCCTAGGATCCTTTAAGATCAAAGGTGCAATTTTTGTTAAAACCCGGTTTCTGATCACGAAACCGGGTTTCTCTGTGGATGGTTGCTGATGTCTCGTTTTTCTTGGGTTGATGTGTTGGTGGATTGTCCGGGGGCCTGGGCCAAGGATGGGGCGGGGCGGGATCAATCCCTTAACCAGCAGTTGTTTACCTACATTGTGCCACCAGAGTTAGATCTGAAGATCGGGGATGTGGTGCAGGTTCCCTTTAATACGCGGCAACTGTCGGGGATTGTGGTGCGGGGTTTAACGGTGGCTCCTACCCATATTGCGGCGGAGAAGTTAAAACCGGTGGGCGATCGCATTGCCACGGGGTTTATTGATCCGCAATACTGGCAACTCCTCAACCTTGTGGCGGATTATTACCACGCCCCGCTCATTTTGGTGATCCGCACGGCTTTTCCCCCCGGCCTCCTGGGCAAATCCCAGCGGCGTATTCGTCTGCGGCGCGATCGCCTCCCTCCCGCAATTCTCTCTCCTGTTGACTCTGCCTTGCTCGTGGAAGATCCCGATGCTTCCGCAGTTGAAGTTCCTGATTCCCCTAAAACTTCCCCACCCCCCGCCGCTCAAGCTGTCCTTGCGCTGCTGGCAAAAAGTGCCACCGGAGACTACGCATTGAACTACATTCGCCAAAAGGTTAAGGATACTAAAACGGGTGTCGGGTATTTAATCGCTCAGGGTTGGGTAGAAAGTTATCTAGATCTGCCTCAGCCTACCCAAGCCAAGATCCATTTGAGCGTCAACCTGATTAAAGCGGACAATGTTGGGAGATTAAGCAAGCGTCAACAGGAGATCCTCAAGGAAATCAAGCAAATTGGGGGGCAAATGTGGCTGACAGATTGCTGTGAGCAATTGCGGACAACACCCGAAACGCTGAGAAAATTGGAAGCTTTGAGTTATCTCACTGTTGAACCCCGCGAGGTCTTGCGGTCAGAGCAAGGGCTAGCGATCGCCCCCGATCAACCCAAAACCCTCAACCCCGGCCAGGCTCAAGCCCTCGCCACCATTGAGGCGGAATCTGGGTTTCGGGTGCTGCTCCTCCATGGCGTGACAGGATCAGGGAAAACCGAAGTGTATTTGCAGGCGATCGCCCCCTGTGTAGCCGCCGGACGCTCCGCCCTCGTTCTCGTCCCCGAAATCGGCCTCACCCCCCAACTCACCGACCGCTTCCGGGCGCGGTTTGGCGATCGCGTCCATGTCTACCACAGCCAACTCTCCGATGGCGAACGCTACGACACTTGGCGGATCATGCTCGACCCCCAAGGGCAAATCCTCATCGGCACACGCTCCGCCGTCTTTGCCCCCCTCCGTAACCTCGGGATCATCATCCTCGACGAAGAACACGACAACAGCTTTAAATCAGAAGATCGCATCCCCACCTACCACGCCCGCACCGTCGCCCAATGGCGAGCCGAATTAGCTCATTGCCCCCTGATCCTCGGCTCCGCCACCCCCGACTTAGCCACCTGGCAAGGAACCCAAACCGGCAAAATCACCTACTTACCCCTCCCCCAACG
>RECT01000027.1 GCA_007693875.1 Spirulina sp. DLM2.Bin59 | reverse complement strand
GGATTTGCTGTCGGGCTGATATTCCCCTTGGCGGAAATAGATATTGTTGCCGGTAGTAAAGGCTTTGGCTTGGATCGCACGGCTCAGGCTGTCTGCCTGGGCATTAGCATGGACTTTCACCCCGCTGAAATCCGCTCCCATGGCCTCGCCCATCTTGGCTTGGATGTGGCGGGCCAGGGGTTGACCGTTACCGGCTTGCGTGAGGTTCTGTTCAAAGTCAGCATCAACCTGGCCTACCGGTGCGCCTTTGGCTTGGAGGAAGTGACGTTGAAGGGGATCGCCACTATCAACGGGGAGTGGCGGTGGCAAGGGAGAAGGAGCGTGAATTTGCTGCACCACCTGGGCCGCAACCCGATCCGCTTCCTGTTCGTAGGAGTCCCCAGGCTTGCCCAATTCCAGTTTGGCTTGAACGTTGTTGAGGATCGCCCCCGTCGGTAAGTTGCTGGTGTTGTGGGTGATGGGGGCGACAGATGCTTTGGCTGTACTGCGGGCCTGAGGGTCAGCGGCCTTAGCCTGGGTGATTTTAGCAGCCATGGCGTCAAAAAAATTCTATTGTTTAACGATAGGGTAAACCTGACTAGTTGGGTCTTAGACTTAGGTCTAATCCCGGCTAGGCAAGCTTGACGGATGGGGCATTCCTTCAAATAGTCTAAAACTTCTGGCAGTTTCGGGAAATCCCTCTTTATCATGGCCCCTAAGGAGCGCGATCGCTAGATCCACCAGGGTTGCGCTTCAGCCAACAGCAACGGAGGGCCCGCGATGGTCGTTTCAGATCCCATGCAAACTGAATATAGCCTTGATCGAGATTGCACGACCCTATCTCGCCATGTGGTTCAGCAACTGGTGAAAACCGGGAAAGCGGCCTCCCTCTTAGCACCAGAGGCTCAGGATATTAGCGCGATCATGGGTCGCATTGCCCTGGCGGGGAAATTGGTGGCCCGTCGCCTTAGTAAAGCGGGGTTGGTGGAAAATGCCCTGGGCTTTACCGGCGATGTCAATGTGCAAGGGGAATCTGTGAAGCGGATGGATCTCTATGCTAATGATGTATTTATTTCCGTGTTTAAGCAAAGTGGCCTGGTGTGCCGCCTCGCTTCCGAGGAGATGGAAGACCCCTACTACATCCCGGAAAATTGCCCCATTGGCCGCTATACGCTGCTCTATGATCCCATTGATGGCTCTTCCAATGTGGATATTAATCTCAATGTGGGATCGATTTTTTCCCTACGGCAACAGGAAGGGGAGGATCTCGATGGCAAGGCGACGGATCTCTTGCAAGCGGGTCATAAACAAATCGCAGCGGGTTACATTCTCTATGGCCCTTCGACGATGCTGGTTTATTCCGTCGGGGATGGGGTGCATTCGTTCATTCTGGATCCCAGCCTAGGGGAATTTATCCTCACAGAGGAATCGATCCAAATTCCCCCCCATGGCCCGGTGTATAGCGTCAATGAGGGCAATTTTTGGCAGTGGGAGGAGTCGATCCGGGATTATAACCGCTATGTCCACCGCCATGAGGGGTATACGGCTCGCTACAGTGGGGCGTTGGTGGGGGATATTCATCGCATTTTGATGCAGGGGGGGGTGTTCCTGTATCCCGGAACACGGCAAAAACCGGAGGGTAAGTTACGCTTGCTCTATGAGTCTGCACCGTTGGCGTTTTTGATTGAACAGGCGGGGGGCCGGGCCAGTACGGGAACGGAACGGTTAATGGATGTGATTCCCCGGGAGTTGCATCAGCGCACGCCGCTGATTATTGGTTCTCAGGAGGATGTGGAGTTAGTGGAGTCGTTTATTCAAGATCATCACCGACGGCAGGGGGCTGAACAGGATGGTTAAGGTTTGAGGGAGGAAAGAGGAAAAAGGATAGAGGATAGAGTGACGTTTAACGTTTGGTCTTGGGTCTTGTTTGTCTTCCTTTAAGCCTTTGATGTTGAGTGTAGTTCTGATGGGAGTTTTTGAGAAATGACGATCGCTAATCCGATCCAAAGTATTTTTGCAGATTATGGCCAGAGTATCTGGATGGATAATCTCAGCCGGGATTTGATCCAGTCGGGGCAGTTGAAGGAGTTGATCACCACCCGGAATATTTCGGGGATTACGTCGAATCCGGCGATTTTTGAAAAGGCGATCGCCGGTAATGCCATTTACGATGCCGATATTGCCGCCGGGATTAAAGCCGGGCAATCGATCACCGAAATTTATGAAACCCTCGTGTTTGAAGATATCCGCGCCGCCTGTGATGTGTTTGGGCCGGTGTACGAATCTACGGGGGGGAAAGATGGCTATGTGAGCATTGAAGTTCCCCCCACCATTGCCGAGGATACGGAGGCGACGATCCGCGAGGCTCTCCGCTATGCGGCGGCCATCGGTCGCCCCAATGTGATGATTAAAATCCCCGGCACGGCGGCGGGACTACCGGCGGTAACGGCGGTGATTGCGGCGGGAATTAGCGTTAATGTCACCTTGCTATTTTCCGTTGAAAGTTATGTGGCAACGGCTTGGGCCTATATTGCGGGGCTAGAGCAACGCCTGGCGGCCGGTGAACCCATTGATAAAATCGCCTCGGTGGCCAGCTTCTTCCTGAGCCGCATTGATAGCAACATTGACGATCGCCTCGATGCCAAAATTGCCGCCACCGATGACCCCGATCAACAGGCAAAGTTAAAGGGGTTAAAGGGGAAAGTGGCGATCGCCAACGCCAAAATTGCCTATCAGCGGTATAAAGAAATTTTCGGGGGTGAGCGTTGGGGGGCGATCGCCTCCCAAGGGGCAACCCTGCAACGGCTGCTCTGGGCCAGCACCAGCACCAAAAACCCCGAATATAGTGATGTCATGTATGTGGATGAACTGGTGGGGCCGGATACTGTGAACACGCTCCCCCCCAACACCATCGAAGCCTGTGCTGATCACTGCAACCCCGCCAATCGTATTGAGAGCGATCTCGAAGCCGCCCAGGCCCAACTGGCCAGCCTTGCGGATCCTGACGTGGCGATCGACCTCGATGCCGTCATGGCGGAA
>RECT01000297.1 GCA_007693875.1 Spirulina sp. DLM2.Bin59 | reverse complement strand
TTCCTATGTAAGCTATCAAGATTTACCAGTTTTAATGGGGGGGGCGATCGCCCTTGTTTTTCCCAGCCTTTGGGAAGGGTTTGGCTTGCCGGTATTGGAGGCCATGGCCTGCGGTACACCGGTCATCACCTCTAACTGTGCCTCCTTACCCGAAGTCGCCGGAGATGCGGCAATTTTAATTAATCCCTATCAAGTGGGGGAATTAGCCGATGCCATGGCTAATGTGTATCATGATGGGCAATTGTGGTCTCAACTCCGGCAGGCCGGATTAGCCCAAGCCCACCGGTTTAGCTGGCAAAAAACCGCCGATGCCACCGCCGAAATTCTCTGTCGTTATGGTTAAAAAAAGGTGGGGGATGCCTACCCTAATGTAGGGGCGAAAAATTTTTCGCCCCTACGCAGATTCGGTATCGAGAATCGTAGGGTGCGTCAGAAGGATTAAGCCTTAATGCAAACGAGTAGCTTAACGGCTGACGCACCATCTTGACGAGCATCAATAAATCACCGAAAAAAGCCGGATTAAAGATAGAGCTAATCCGGCAGTTATCTAGGAGGACAAAAGAGAAAGGTCAGGTGTTAACGGACGGGAGCGACGAAATCTTCCGAGAGGGTGAGGTTGAGGTTGGTTTCTGGCTCCACCACCAGAAGATCAACGCTGTTGCGACCCAGGAAGTTTTGGATCAGGGTTAACACAGCCCCCGCCCCAGCACCGAGAAGCAATTCTTCAGTGGCAATGGCGCGATCGCCTGTCACCGCTGCAATGGCCGCCGCTGCCGCTGTCCCAATCGCTGCATTGCGGAGCAGATCCCGGGTGCTCGTACCGCGACGGACAGTTTCCGTTTGGGTGATGGGGGCGGAACGGGCATTGAAGGGACGGGTAGAGCCATCGGGATAGACTAACTCTTGGGCCACAAACTGGGTAGCGGAGTTACCCGAAGGGCGCAATTCTCCTTTCACTTGGCTACCAGCGGGAATCAAAACCTGGCCCTCTTGGGTGGTAATGTTCGTCCGGACAGCAAATGTTACCGGCAAGGTTTCATTCGGCATCAGCAGGATTTTGTCCCGCATATAGCTGACGGGGATCATTGTGCCGGAGGGAATGCGGTATTCCGTGGCGATGGGGTCACTGCTGACGAGATAGGGGGAGTTGATGGCGGCGACGCGGCCTTCACTATACATGGCTTGGTAGAGGAAGGCGGCTACTTCGGCGCGAGTAGCGTTGCGGGTGGGGTTGAGGACGTTGACGTTGGGATAGTTCACCACCATGCGTTTTTCCGTTGCTGCTGCCACAGGGGAACGGGCAAAGCTGGAGATGTTGCTATTGTCGGAGAAGATGTTAAGGACTTGGTTCGTGGGGGCGTTGGGGGCGTAGTTTAAGCCATTGGCGAGAGAAACTAACACCTGTTCACGGGGAATATTTTGCTCCGGTCGGAAGATGTTGCCGGGATAGCCAGAGAGGAAACCCATTTGATAGGAGTTACGAATCGCACCAGCGGCCCAATGACTACCGGGAACATCAGCAAAGTTGATGGCGCTGCGGACGGCCCCCTTATTGTAAGCCGCTTGCAACATCGAAGAGAATTGAGCGCGGGTCACAGGGGCATCAGGGCGAAATGTGCCGTCGGGGAAACCGGACAATACATTTTGCATCACCAAAGCATCAATATACTGTTTGGCCCAATGGTTGCTGGCCACATCTCGGAAGCCGCTGTTTTGAGCGACGGCGGGGGCGGGGTTAACGAGGGAGGGAATCAGGGCGATGGGGGCGATCGCCGTGGCATTCATGCCCAGGGTCATGATTAAAGCGGTGGTGGCTTGCCAATTTTTGAGTTTCAACATAGGAGGGTCTCCTGATAAATTGCAGTGTGTGAGTGAATGTGCGTTGCAGTGAGTCAGAGTTGCTTCGCCATCTGGCGGTTTGTTTGCTCTGTTGCGTTCTTTGACCGAGAGAGTTCCCGTTGAGTTTCTGAGGTTAGACCAGTTGATCATCTGGCCAGGTATTGCAGAAATCATCCGGAATAACCCTGGCAATGCTGGGGCTGACATCCTCCAATCGGCGGATATCTATATCCCCCTGAGCCGCCATTTAAGGCTGCTGTTTCGTGGGAATATAAAGCTGCACTTACATAAATCTTTCAACCACAGGAGAAAATAACCCATGGCGAACGATCCCATCACGATGATGAAACAGGAAGTGGGGAAAGCAGCGGCTGCCCGGGTTCAATCGGGTTCAGTGGTGGGGCTAGGCACGGGGTCAACCACAGCCTATGCGATTCAATTTTTAGGTGAACGCCTCACCAAAGGTGAAATTAGTGGTATTGTTGGGATTCCTACGTCTTTCCAGGCGGAAGTCCTAGCGAAACAGTATAACATTCCCCTCACGACGTTGGATGCCGTCGATCGCATCGACGTGGCCATTGATGGGGCTGATGAGGTTGATCCCCAGAAGAATTTGATTAAAGGGGGTGGGGCAGCCCACACCCGCGAGAAGATTGTGGATAGTTTGGCAGAGACGTTTATTGTGGTGGTGGATCAGGGCAAGCTGGTGGATCGCTTGGGGTCTACGTTCCTACTGCCGGTTGAGGTGTTGCCGATGGCGATCGCCCCTGTGATGCGAGCCATTCAAGCCCTGGGGGGTAAGCCAGAATTGCGGATGGGGATTAAAAAGGCGGGGCCGGTGGTGACGGATCAGGGCAATTTGGTGATTGATGTTAAGTTTGATGCCATTGATGATCCGGCGGGTTTGGAGAAGACGCTGAATAATATTCCCGGTGTGTTGGAGAATGGTTTATTCGTCAACTGTACCGATGTGGTGTTAGTGGGCGAGGTGATCGACGGGAAGCCCAGCGTGCGGGAGTTTTAATTTTGGGGAGCATCCCAATGCCAGCCCCTCACCCTAAATCCCTCTCCCACAAGGGGAGAGGGACTTTGAATCTGGCTCCCCCCTTTGTGGGCTACTAAGTACACACGAAAAAAACTCGGGAGCTTGGTAGCCCCGTCTCTTTAGAGCGGGGCGGAAA
>RECT01000029.1 GCA_007693875.1 Spirulina sp. DLM2.Bin59 | reverse complement strand
GGGTAGGTGAGGTTTTGGCTGGCTGGTCAAAGCTGATCAACTGGGGTTGGAGACTGGAAACAGCTCAATTGTAGCGTGGAGCGATCGCCGAATTGATTGGGTTAAAATGGGCGGGATGTTGTGGGGAAATGGGATAGTGAACGGAATCAAGGGGGCGATCGCCCTCCTGCTGACTCTCATCCTGGCTCAGGGCGGCCGTGCCGCTGCGGTGCCCAAGCAAACTTGGCAGTTACTCCAAGCCACGCCAGCGGGCTTTCGCCTGGAATTTCCCGGTGTGGTGGAAATGCAGGAGCCGTTGGTGTTGGACTTGCCGACGGGGGCATTGGTGTTGGCGGGGGCGATCGCCCACCATGAAAATGCCCAGTATGTCTTTGCCTTTGGGGACTACCCCCAGGGGGAAGCCAGTGTCCTGGAGCATCTCGCGGTGTTGCGGGATCACATGATCAAGGACACCCATTGGACATTAGCGGAGCAGCGATCGTTGCCCTTTTGGATTTATCCAGGACAGCAGTTCACCCTCTTCAGTGTGGATGAGATGATTACCTACCGTTTTTATGGGGTGGGGGATCGGATTTACATTTTGGGGGTATTGCAGGATCCTCGTGTTGATCTCAAAGAAGAGATTGCGGCATTTTTTGGATCTTTTGGGATTATTAGGTGAAAATCTTTTCCTCCTCCGGGCGATAGATAAATTCATAATCAAAGGGAACCGGGCGAATATTGCGCACAATGGCAAACCCAAGACTACTGACAACATCGGTGGTAAATGTCACCATAGCCAATTCTAATAACTTGCGATCGGGAATATTCGGCTCCTTGACAAAGTAATTGCGTTGGGCAAAAAACAGCGTTGAATCCTTGGGGTTAATAATCCCATTTAAGCGGTGGGCATGCTGAATCGGCTTAATATAGGTAAGATAAAAATCCTCTTGGTTATGCTGCATTAGGTAAAAACGCTCCTGTTGCAACCAACTCATTTGGAAGATCATTTTAATCAGTTCAAAGCCCAAAATATAATTCAAAACATAATTTTTTTCCTCGGGACTAATCACCAACCGCAAAGCAGATTCTAAAAATTTATCAGGTTCGCGACGGGCATCCTGGGCAGAATGAATATAAAACTGGCGAATATAACGACGCAGGGTAACACTCTTCAACTCTGTCGTAATGTGGAAGCTGTGGAGGTGTTTTTGCACTTTTTCCTGGGTCTCATAATCCTGGATAATTTTGGCAATTAAACCATCGGCAGTATATTGATCAAGGAAATGGGCTTGATCTTCCGGGGGCGCTGCACAAAGCAAGTGACAGAGCGAGAGGAGATAGCGGCGTTCTTTCCAGTGAAGTTTTTCGGCCCAAAGCTTGGCTTCAGTGGGGAGTCGGTCTAACATAATGCCTCTTGAGCGTGCTCCATGGGTTCACAAGTAAGACCACAGGAGCGGAAAAGGGGGGCAAAGGCGGGGC
This sequence comes from Spirulina sp. DLM2.Bin59, assembly GCA_007693875.1. GTDB lineage: Bacteria > Cyanobacteriota > Cyanobacteriia > Cyanobacteriales > Spirulinaceae > Spirulina. The sequence continues at coordinate 1,603 of RECT01000029.1, read as the reverse complement.
TGATGATCAGCATCACCCTATGCTTATCCTAAGCGATCGCTTCATGGGATCGTCAACCGCTGAATCCCTGAATGTCCCAAGGCCCTAGGGCTGAACTTGATCCCACAAGGGCGCGATTATTGGCCCCGCAATTGATCATATTTCGCCCGCACTGCCTGGATGTCTTGCCACATCAACCATTTGGGTTTGCCCGGTTCACGGGAGGGGTTGCGCAGTAGGTAGGCGGGGTGAAAAATGGCCATGCAGTGGCGATCGCCCCAATCCAACCATTGGCCGCGAATTTTGGTAATCCCCTCTTTAATCCCCGTGAGGGCCTTCAGGGCCGTGGCTCCGGTGAAGAGGATAATTTGGGGGTCAACGAGGCGGATTTGCTCCAGTAGATAGGGGCGGCAAGCCTCCACTTCGTCGGGATTGGGGGTGCGGTTGCTGGGGGGGCGACAGTTATGGACAACGCCCGCCGGGGTGATGAAGTTGGCGGTTTCTGCCACATCAATGCAATAGACTGGCATTTCTGAAGGTTGACGTTGGAGCAGTTCTGTTTCCACGCTGGCCCAGTCGGTGGTTTGCCCTAAATAGTCGTGGAATTCTCCCTCACTTTGCAGGCCGGGGGGGCCGGCTAGGACGAGGCGTTTCAGGGGTAAGCCGGTGGCAATGCGATCGCCCCGCTCCAATTCCGCCACAGGCAACCAACCCCGCCGCGTCAAGACGGGATGATCCCCGGTGGCGGTGTAGCTCCCCGGTTGTCCCCGTAATTTCACCCGATAAAGCCAGCGATTCCCCAAGGGGGAGCAATACCAGCCGGTAACATTGCGCCAGATCAGGGTGCGATTTGCCGCCAAGGTCAAGACTTTCCCCGCCCAACGGTTTTCCACAAGCCAAGCAAGGGGACGATAACCCAATTCTGTGGCGATGAGGGTATCTCCGGTGAGGCATTTAACGACGTTGGCGATGTAGATATCCCGTTCGGTGTTGAGTTCAACGGAGGCGAGGATTTTTTCTAACAGTTGCCCCGATTTGCCCACAAAGGGCAGGCCGGTTTCATCTTCCTGTTGTCCTGGCCCTTCGCCAATGACCATAATTCCCCCCTGGGGATTGCCACGACTCACCACCACATGGGTACGGGTGGCACTGAGGCCGCAGCGATCGCACGCCCGGCAATGTTCTCCCAATTGGGTCAAATCGCCATAGGTTCCGGGGGGGATGGGAATCTGGCTATTGTGGGGAATTTGGTCAAAGTCCACGGGAGGCGGGCTAGGTTCAAGGGCGCTAAAGAGGCTGAGTTGTTCTTCTTGGGGCATGGGCGGCAGGGGCGATCACTATGATTAGCATACATCTACAGCTTTGCTCAGGCATAAAGTTCAAAGGGGTTCGCACCGCGTCAACTTGAATCCATCTTGTGGCGGCGATCCTCCTGACTGGGCTGATCCCCGGTGGCAGCCTTGAGCCCCGCCTGCCCCAATGTGGAGCAGGCATAATTTTGGGATTGCGGGCCATGGCCCACCGTTACAAAACGTTACAATGAGGGGGTTGTTGTTTTTATTGTGTTGTGTTTACTGCTGCGCTGTCGCCTTTATCCACCGTGCCGGGCCAAGTTTGGCAATGG
>RECT01000028.1 GCA_007693875.1 Spirulina sp. DLM2.Bin59 | reverse complement strand
GTTGGACAATGCAAAACCAACTGGGTAAACTACTGATTAATGGTGGACTGATTGCCTATGCCATTGATTCAGAACAACAGATCGCCCGTTTGCTTACACTGATGGAACAATATCGCGATCGCCCCATGGATTTTGCTGATGCAACCCTTGTACTGGTTGCTGAAGAAACAGGAAATCATCAAATTCTAACGCTAGATTCTGATTTTCTATTTTACCGTATCCATAACCGCGATAGTTTTGAAATCATATCTATCGACTCGTGAAAAATGATTGAGTGTCATCCTATTTATTGCCATCATGAACAGTTTCACCATCACCTACCAAGACACCCTCGGCACTGGTCTCCTAAAGTTGGATCACTGGTTTTTCGTTGACTGAAACCCTTGCACAGCAGAAATTCCAAGAATCATCCTACTTTAACAAGCCAGTGCCAATCTGTTCAAATCATCATCTCATCCATGAATAATCACGATAAATTAATCCAAGAACTCAACCAGATACCCGACCATTTAGCTGCAACATTGCTAGATATTGTGTATCAACTCAAAAAATGCGATCGCTATGATTCAAATACCCCAAAACCCATCCAATCCCCGACCTTAAACTCCTTCCTTGGTGCATTGAAAACCTCACCCAGCTTCCTCGGCGATCCGGTAGCCATTCAACATCAGATGCGCAATGACTGGGATTAAATTTTTACTAGACACCAATGTTGTGATCGGCTTCTTGAAGGAATATCCAGGTGCGATCGCGCTACTCAATCAAGAAAATTTGGATTTTGAAAACTGTGCTATTAGTCAAATTACACGCATGGAGTTATTAAGTTATCCACAGTTGCAGGATGATGAAGCACAAATAATTCAGGATTTTCTCGATCATCTTCTCATCCTAAAAATTGATGATATTGTTGAACAAGGTGCGATTCAGTTTCGACGCACGCAGAGAGTAAAATTACCCGATGCAATTATCGCCGCCACTGCTCAAGCTTACGGACTACAATTAATCACCCTTGATCAAGAATTGGCAACAAAATTTGCTCAAGACTCAGCGTAATATAAACTCAAAACCAATGCACAAACCCCAAGACCTGGATCTCGTCGCCCTCACAGAAGACCGCGACACCCACCACTTTGAGACCGGACAACCCATCCGCCTCCTCAAAGGTCAAGTGGGAACCGTCGTCATGGAATACGGAAATGAAGCCATCGAAGTTGAATTTGCCAACAACGATGGAACCACCTTCGCCATCGAAACATTACCCTGTCAAGCCGTGCTACTCCTTCATTATGAACTGCTGCAAACAGCATAAATATTCTCCAACCCGATGCCCTCCAAATCAACCGCGATCGCCAGAAAACTGTAAAATCATCCCCACGACATCATTGCCAAACCTCAAAACGCCATGGATGAACTCCAGCAAAATCAAGCCCTCGCTGACCTGATCCAAACCTTCTACCACCAAGGCAAAGCCCCCGCCACCTCTACTAACTACTCTTGGCGCAATCCAGCCGGGGAAATCATCATTTCCCGCAGCGGCGTAGATAAATCCCAATTTAGCCCCCAAGATTGGATGAAAGTGGATTTAAAGGGGTTGCCTTTACCGGAATTTGCCCATTGTAAACCTTCAGCGGAAACGCTGATTCATTGCTTTTTATACGCAGAATTTCCTGATACAAAATGTATTTTGCATAGTCATTCTGTCGCGGCAACGGTGTTATCAGGGTTGTATTTAAACCAAGGAGCGATCGCCTTTGCAGATTATGAAGTGATCAAAGGGATTCGCGGCCACAATACCCACGATTGTACAGTAAAACTGCCCATTGTCCCCAACAGTCAAGATATGGGGGAACTGTGCGATCGCCTCCACCCCGAATCCTTAAAAAACTTTGGTTTCCTCATTGCCCGCCATGGCCTCTATGCCTGGGGGGATACCATTGCCGAAGCTAAACGCCATTTAGAAGTGTGGGAGTTTTTGCTAGAATGCGAGATTGCACTCCTCAAAATTCAGGCAAAATGACCCAACTGTTTAAAACCCAAACCCAAGAAACCCTCACCGAACCCGCCGCAATTAAAGCCTTTCTCAATCGCAACGGCATCATTTTTGAACAGTGGGAAACCCCCGCCCAATTAACCCCCACCGCTTCACCAGAGGAAATCCTCGCCGCCTATAGCGATCGCGTCAATCCCTACATGGCCGCCCACGGCTATCAAACAGCGGATGTGGTGAATATTCACCCCGGCATTGACAACTATCCCGCAATCCGGGCGAAATTCCTCGCTGAACATACCCACCCAGAAGATGAGGTGCGGTTTTTTGTGGAAGGCGAGGGCCTCTTTTGGTTCAATTTAGATCATGAGCCGGTGTTCAATCTGCGCTGCTGTGCCGGAGATTTGATCTCCGTTCCCCAAGGAACAAAACATTGGTTTGATGCGGGGGAAATTCCCAACGTGAAAGCGATCCGCATTTTTTCCACCACCGAAGGCTGGACTCCCCTCTATACCGGCTCTGGGATTAATGAGCAATATGCTAATTTAGCAACAGTTCACCATTAAAAAACCAATGTAGGGGTGTTGGCGTAAGCCTGCCGGAGGCACAAAAATTTTTCGCCACTACGCCAATTCAACTTGACCGGGTTTAAGGTTCATCGATTAAATCAAGGACTTCTTGTTCAATATGGCGTAGTGGGACAATATCTAGCAGATCTTGATCAGCCAGCTCCATGATTTCAATAACCCACTGGCGCACCTCTTCAGCAATAGTCGGTTGCCATGTTTGCAGGCGGTCATTGAGAGTTTGGGCAAGAGCGTCCATAGGATAATCTGTATGGGTTGCTTTCAGAATAACACAGAGATTTGAGCCAAGCTTGCCTCTGCCGTTACCGTTTCGGTAACAGGGTTGGCAGGTGGAAAGGGGAACGCTTAGATTGGGGAAGTATTTTTTTGGGTTAGGAAAATGAACCATTGGGTTTGGGGCGTGGCGATCGCCCTTGGGTTAACGGCAATTACGCCGGTTTGGGGGGCATCACCCCCGCCGCAGATTGCCCAAAGTCCTGAAGATCTCGCCAT
>RECT01000211.1 GCA_007693875.1 Spirulina sp. DLM2.Bin59 | reverse complement strand
CAGGATATTTGCAAGTAATTTCTAAAGTCTCATCATTTTTTTCTGTGACCAAACAAAGTGATGGCTTTTTGGAAAACTTGTTATCTGTGGATAATTCCGCTCCTGTCATGGCTATAGTTACAGCAGCATCTCCGCCATCAGCCCAAGGATGATTTGGGATTGCAAAGAACAGCCTTATAGCCTTATTTTGTTGTTGGTGAAATTCAATAACAGTACGTTGTCTTTCTTGTCGGATTGTATTAGTTGTAATTAGTCCAAATCTGATTATTTTACTTGCTCGAACTTTTTCGGCAGCCTTATGCCACCAGTACATTACAAAATCGACAGTTGCAGGAATTATTGAGTAAGCTCCTCTAACAGCTTCGGTATATCCATCACCTAACTCTTCTCTCATATTTGCGTTAGCAATAAAAGGCGGATTTGATACGATATAATCAGCTTCCAGCCATTCTGCTGGACGAGGATTTAAATACTTATAAATCACCACCTGATCAGACGGATCAGGCACATCCTCACCCGTCACCGGATGCACCATCATCCGCCCACCCCACCGCGTCCTCACCTCCCCCGTCTTCCGATCAACATCCGGCTCCACCCCGTCATAAGCCAAAATCGCATCCCGACATTCAATATTCCCAAACGCCTGCAACACCGGCTCCGGCGGCTCCGTATTCCCAAACCGCTTAAAAAACCACTGCAAATAACCAATCCAAATCACCAACTCCGCGATCGCCGCCGCCCTCGGATTAATCTCAATCCCCAAAAACTGATGGGGCCGCACCTGCGCCAACAAATCCAACTGCACCTCCCCCACCACATCCTCCAACCGCTTCAGCACCTCCTGCTCCAACCCCTTCAACAAATCCAACGCCACATACAGGAAATTCCCCGTCCCACAAGCCGGATCAAGAATCCGAATCCCCCGCAAATTTGCCAGAAACCCCTCAATACACTGCCCCGCCAGCTTCCGCTTTGCCGCCGTCGGCTCCACCCTCCCCACAGCAGGCTCCAACAACCGCTGCACCTCAAACTCCACCTCATCCCAAGCCTCACGCAACGGCTCCATCACCACCGGCCGCACCAACCGCTCCACATACGATCGCGGCGTATAATGCGCCCCCAACCGACTCCGCTCCCGCTTCTCCAACGCCCGCTCCAACAACGTCCCAAAAATCGCCGGCTCCACCTGACTCCAATCCTTCGCCGCCGCCGCATAGAGAACCTCTAACTGCCCTCGGGGTAAATCAAAAGCGATCGCCTCCTCAAAAAACGACCCATTAAACCGCAAAACCCGCTCAAACCCAAAACTCCCCCCCGTATTCATCGTCTGCCAAAGCTGCTCAATCTCCGCCTTAAACCGCGACGGATTCGGAATCCAGCGATCGCGCAACGCCACCGTAAACACCTCCCCCTTCAACAGCCCCACATCCTCCGCAAACATCGTAAAAATACAACGCATCAAAAAATTCGCCGTCTCCTCCGCCTCATAACCCTGCTCCTCCAACCACCGCGACAACTTCGCCAACTCCGCCGCCACCTCCCGCGTCACCCGCGCCCGATACTTCGCCGGATTCAACGACTGCGGATCCGTGAAAATCTTCACAAAGCGATCGAAAATCTCCGGCTGGGCCAAATCCCCTAACTTAACCTCCTGCCGCGCCCCATAACTGCCATATTCCCCACTAAACCCCTCCCAAACCTCAAAATGTGACCCAATATCACACACGATCAAAAACGGCGGCAAATCCCCCAACATGCGATTGTAAGCATAGGATTTTGCCTGATTAAACGCCCGTTGGAGATTATCCCGATAAACCTTTGTGCCCCGCTTCCCATGACCCTTACTCGAAGCCTCACTGCCCTGTTTCGCCTCAATTAAAAAACAGCCTTCCTTGTAAAAATCCGCAAACCGCGTCGATTCCGCCTTCTCAAAAAACTTAATATCCTTATCAAAACAATAGGGATCACCCACCACCGAACCCTTCGGCGGCGGCCCCTCCACCCCCAACGCCACGCACAGATCCCCGAAAAACGTTTGATAGTTGGCCCGCTCATTACCCTCAGAGCCAAGCCATTTCGTCAAAAAACCATTGAGACGATCGCGATCGCTTTGATTCATTTTCACCCCTACAGTCGTGATGGGTTAGACAGCTAGGGGTGATCATAGCGCGATCGCCCCCATGGATAGGAAAGTCTACCCATCCAAGTCCCTTGTTCCCCCTTTCCCGTTTTTGGGAGAGGGGGATTGAGGGAGTGAGGGGGAATCCGGCAGCCGGTCCTTGCCCCGATACCAGCGATACCAAGCCCCCGAACTCCGCACCGAGAGCCAGAGGAGCAGCATGGCAATCAGTCCCCCCTGTTGGGGTGCTTTGAGGGCAAAAAAGACGAGGAAAATGCACAGTAGATCCTCCAACAAAATCACCCAGAGCGGCAACCCCTGAAGCCGAAAGAACCAGCCCACCTGCACTAACTTCAACACAAAGGCTAACAAGCCCCCGACAATGGCGATGATCCACACCGGCTCAAAATCTAACGAGGTGAGGTTCATTGCCGTCACAGCCATCACCGCCCCGACAATGGGGCTAAACCCCAACTGCACCAATTGATTCACCCGTTGCCCTAACTGCCGCTTTGAAGCAAACATTTCAAATAAAGACCAACTGGTGAGCACCCCCACCACCACCTGGGGAGGTAGCCAATCCAAGATCGGGACGGTGCTCCAAAGGTCATCCTGGAGTAGCCCGATCAGCAACAGGGGCAAGGCGATGCGCATCCCTGCCGCTGCGGAGGCAGAAAGGGCGGCCAAAATACCAATCAAGAGGAGAAAGGGATTCACCGGGTTAGCTCAACGGGATAGAAATAAAGGGGTATTTGACAATCTAAGGGATTCTGTAGCGGGGGATCTGCTGGATTAAGCGGATTGGATGTGCAGCAGTCTATATTTTGATCAGGGATCCTTTGCAGTATGGCAAATTTAGCGGCTCTTTTGCCGGGTTGGATTAGCCCTTGCTTTGGTTTTCTGGGGTGGGCGATCGCCACCGGAGCAAACAGAGCAAAATTACCCCGTGGGGGGAAATAATTTTTTATTAATTTTTGTTATTTGTATATTTTTATACCGTTTTTAACGAGTCTAATGAAGATAGATCCCCTGTCAACCGAGGCAACCATGACCAGCCAAGCCCCTGCCCACAACGCCAATCAACTCTCCCTCTTGAGTGATGCCAGCAGTCGCTTAGAAAAAGCCCTGCACCATGTTGCCCTCTCCAATGATGCCCTAGGACGGTTAAGATTTCCCAAGGCAAGCCTAAGTGTTTCGATTCCCGTGCGGATGGATGATGGCTCGTTGCGGGTGTTTCAGGGCTATCGCGTTCGCTACGATGACACCCGTGGCCCCGGTAAGGGGGGCGTGCGCTACCATCCCCATGTTGCCTTGGATGAGGTGCAATCCTTAGCCTTTTGGATGACGTTTAAATGTGCGTTGTTGAATTTGCCCTTTGGGGGGGCGAAGGGGGGAATTACCCTCAACCCCAAGGAATTGTCGCGCCATGAATTGGAGCGGCTCAGTCGGGGCTATATTGATGCGATCGCCGATTTCATTGGCCCTGATATTGACATCCTCGCCCCCGATGTCTACACCAATGCGATGGTAATGGGCTGGATGATGGATCAGTATTCGATTATTAAGCGCAAGGCCAGTCCGGGGGTAGTGACGGGGAAACCCCTGGCCCTGGGGGGCAGTCAAGGCCGGAATACGGCAACGGCCATGGGAGCCTATCACGTCATTACCCACCTGTTGCCCAAGTTGGATCAACAGCCCAGCAATACCACCGTGGCGATCCAAGGGTTTGGCAATGCGGGGGCAGCCCTGGCCACCTTCCTCCACCAAGGGGGCTATCGGGTGGTGGCGGTGAGTGATTCGGAGGGGGGCATTTATGCTTCCCAGGGGTTGGATATTCCTAAAATTCGCGAGTATAAACGCGATTCTCGTGGGGAGAGGCTGCAACGCCACAGCATTCAATCCATTTATTGCCAAGATACGGTCTGCAATATTGGCGAGGAAATTATCAGCAATGCCGATCTGTTAAAGCTGGATGTGGATGTGTTGATCCCCGCTGCCTTGGAGAATCAAATTACGGCGGCCAATGCTGGCGAGATCCAAGCCCGGTATATTTTCGAGGTGGCCAATGGCCCGATCACCTCAGGGGCAGACGAGATCCTCGATGCCCGAGGTATTTTGGTCTTCCCGGATATTTTGGTGAATGCGGGGGGCGTGACGGTGAGTTATTTTGAATGGGTGCAAAACCGCAATGGTTTTTATTGGACGGAGGCGGAAATTGACGATCGCCTTAAAACCAAAATGGTGGCGGAAACGGAGGCCACTTGGGCGATCGCCCAGGAAAAATCCATTTCGATGCGCACGGCGGCCTATGTCCATGCCCTCAACCGTTTAGGGGAAGCGTTGGATGCGAAGGGAACCCAGGATGATTATTTGAGCTAATCCAACTTTACGGGGGGCGAAAGATTGGGGCGAAAGATTGGGGCGAAAAATTTTTCGCCCCTACTGCAACATTTACTACGATTCTAGAGCATAAATTTTGGTAAACTCTGCTCTTGCTAGTTTTTTGCAGATACCTAATGCTGATGAGACGTAGAAATTTTTTGGTTGCCTTGGCCCTCTCTTCATCGTTGTTGGTGAGTGCGATCGCCGGCTGTGGCAGCAACGGCGGAACGGCCAGCGATGGTAACAAGTTGGTGATGGCCACCTCTGCGGATTACCCCCCCTACGAGTTTTTTGAAACGGAGCGGGGCGACGGCAAGCCCGTTGGGTTTGATATTGATATTGCCACCTATATCACCGAGGAGCTGGGGTACGAGTTAGAGATCCAAGACATGGACTTTAACGGCATTATTCCCGCACTCCAGGCGGGACGGGCCGACTTTGCCATGGCGGGAATGACCCCCACCGCAGAGCGGAAGGAGAATGTTGATTTTTCCAGTATTTATTACGACGCGAAAAATACGATTGTGGCCAAGGCAGGCTCTGGGTTCAAGACCTATGATGATCTGGTCGGTAAAACCGTAGGGGTACAACTGGGTTCGATTCAGGAGAACGAAGCCCGGGAAAAAGCGGAGGAAATTGGCAATATCACCCTGGAATCTCGGAACAAGATCAGTGAACTGATCCAGGAAATGAAAGCCGGGCGCATTGATGCGGCCATTGTGGAGGATACGGTGGCGAAGGGCTACATTGCCAATAACCCCGATTTAGAATTTACCACCCTTGACGGCGGCGAGGAGGCCTCTGGCTCGGCGATCGCCTTCCCCAAAGGCTCCGAATTGCGCGAAAAATTTGAAGCCGTTCTTCAAGACATGAAAGCGAACGGTACCCTTGAAGCCCTGATTAAAAAGTGGTTTGAGGACTACTATGCTGAACAAGCTGGAGAATAGCGAGTCATTAATGATGATCTTTGCCCCTGAACGGGTTCCCGAATTTCCCCTATTGCTCGCTGATTTGAAGTTGGACTTTGCAGCGATCGCCCCCAGCTTACCGTTCATTCTTACCGGCCTCTGGGTGACACTCCAATTCACCCTGATCTCCCTCTTCTTCGGCTTCATTTGGGGCACAATTCTCGCCCTCTTCAAAATCTCCAGCTTCAAGCCCCTCTACTGGTTTGGCATGGCCTACACCTCAATTTTTCGAGGTGTGCCTTTGTTGGTGACGCTGTCGGTGATCTATTTCGCCACACCCCAGCTTACTGGTTTTAATATCCAACCCCTACAAGCGGGGGTTTTGACCTTTTCCCTCAATGCGGGGGCCTATGTTTCAGAGGTGATCCGGGCGGGAATCTTGGCGGTGGATCGGGGCCAGACCGAGGCGGCAATGTCCTTGGGTGTCACCTATAAACCGATGATGTTGGATATTATTCTGCCCCAAGCGGTGAAGAATATTCTGCCGGCTTTGGTGAATGAAACCATTGCCTTGCTCAAGGATTCCTCATTGGTGTCAACCATTGGGGCGCAGGATTTACTACGTCGGGCGCAGATTGTCGGTGCTCAAAAATATGTTTATTTTGAGCCACTGTTAATTGTGGGACTGGTTTACTATGCCATGGTGATGGTGCTGACCCTAGCGGCCCATGCCTTGGAGCGACGGCTACACCGCAGTAGTTAAGGCGTTAAACATCCATAAAGCTGAAGCAAAACGGCAGGGCATTGGCATGAATTGTGATTTGGCAAGGAGGCAAGAATGAGCGTTAGTGATCATGGGCAACAGCAGGAGGTGGCGATCGCCGTGGATCGCCTTTATAAATCCTTTGGGAGTCTCAAAGTCTTGCGGGAAATCACCACGGAAATCCATCGGGGCGAAGTGGTGGCGATTATCGGCCCTTCCGGCTGTGGAAAATCGACATTTTTGCGCTGTTTAAATCTGCTGGAAAAACCCACCTCCGGCAAGATCTATATTGATGGCACAGACATCACTGCGCCGGGGGTAGATGTGATGAAAATGCGCCAAAATGTCGGCATGGTGTTTCAGCATTTTCACCTCTTCCCCCACATGACTGTTTTGCAAAATGTCATGTATGCCCCGGTTAAAGTCAAACAGTTGCCCAAGGCGGTGGCGGCGGAAAAAGCCCAACAATTACTCGCCCGTGTGGGGTTAGCAGAAAAAGCCGATGTTTATCCCTCGAAATTATCCGGCGGCCAAAAGCAGCGGGTGGCGATCGCCCGCGCCCTGGCCATGGAACCCAAAGCCATGCTCTTTGATGAACCCACCTCAGCCCTGGATCCGGAAATGGTGAAAGAGGTGCTTGATGTGATCAAGGCGGTATCCCTAACGGGGATGACCATGGCGATCGTCACCCATGAAATGGGGTTCGCCCGTGAGGTTGCCCATCGGATTTTCTTCCTGGATGGCGGCAAAGTGGCCGAAGATGCCCCCCCCAGTGAATTTTTCACTCAGCCCAAGAGCGATCGCGCCCAACAGTTTTTGGAGAAGGTGCTTTAAATTCAGCCCGGTGCGATCGCCGTTGCCAATACCAAGCCACATAGCCCAAGGCCGCTATCTGAAGCGGCAGGGCGGCTAGGGGCAATTTTAACGGGAGGATGACGGGAATCTGGGCCATCACCACAAAGTAGGTTAGACCCAGAACACCAAAGCAGAGGGGTTGTTTCCAACGGTGGCGGGGAGACATGATCGAATCCTCAGAGTTGATAGGCGGCTAGAGCGATCGCGCTCCCCAGATGAGCCACTGGCCCAGGGTATGATCGACAATCCAAGAAGGGAGGTCGGCGGTGAAATAGCGCAGATAGAGGCGCAGGCCATAGTAGGCGATTGAGAGAAACAACCCCCCTACAAGGACGGTGATCTGGAAGGAGAGGCGCGTATAAAATGCCCCAAGGGGACGTTGATAGTAGAGTTCTAGGCTGCTGTGGAGCACAACAAGGGCGGCGATCGCCACCATCAGCGGGCCAAAGGCATGATAACTGAAGGCCTGCACCCAATCACCCCGGAGCAGGGCCAGGATGGATCGGGTCAGGCCACAGCTTGGGCTGGGGAAGCCGAAACGGGCCTGAAAGGGGCATTGACTAAGATGGTCTTGGGCAAAGCGGTTATAGAGCCAGGCAGCGGGGAGGGGGGCAATGGCGAGGGCGATCGCCAACCCGCGCAACCCCACAAATCGACGGGTTTTCACTGTGCCAAAAGCCATAACAACCACAATTCCATGCTCACCCATTGCCAACGGCGGCCTAAAACCAGCCTTTTTTCCCTAGCAGATAGGTATTCAGAAACTCCTCATCGGATTTCGTCAAGTAGATAATCCCCTCCGCCAAGCCAATGCCCCAGATCACCACCGGGGCAATCCAGAGGACGAGGGGAATGACCAAGCAAGCACCAACTGTACCAATCACAGGACACAAGACCGAAACGAGGAGCATCACTAATCCCTCGTTGGTGTAGCCTAAGATAAACTTGTGAATTCCGAAAGTACCCAGTAGAATGCCGAGGATACCGGCAACCATTTTTTTGCTTTGAGCATCTTGCAGTGTTGGTTCTGCCATGGATCTTTAGACTCCGGATAGCTACTTCGGAGTATAGTAGTGAACTGCTTCAGAAGGCAGAAACTTTAACAAAATTCAAGATTTGGCAGCCATGGGCCATTAATCGGGGCAGAGGCGAGGCGGTGGGTTAGGTTGGGCTTGGAATTGGGCGAGATAGGCAGTGAGATGGGCGATCGCCTCGTGATCCAACCGATAATAAATCCAGCGTCCCGCCTGCCGGGGGCGAATCAGCCCCGCCTGCTTGAGAATTTTGAGGTGAAAAGAAAGCTTAGATTGATGGAGATGGAGGCGATCGCACAGATCACAAACACACATCTCTTCCCCCCGCAGCAATTCCACCACCGCCAACCGAATCGGATCCGCCAAAGCCTGAAAGCGATCGCGCACAAGCTGTAGATCCCCCACCTCAGAACTCAATAACACGCCCCAACCTCCCTAGCAATCTTTATCCCAATATAGCAAGCACAACGATCCCAGGAGGGGGTAAACATTGAGGCGCAGGGCAAATTGGGGAAGGGCGAAAAATCTTTCACCCCGACAACATGAAATTTTCCCACTTTTACCCTTCACCTTTTCCCCTTTACCTTTTCCCCTTCCCCCTTCCCCCTAATCCCCGTTGCTAACAAAATATCCGCCAAGGTGGGACAAAACACCGGCAGCCCGAACGTCGCCGGATTGACGGGATTTTTATAGGTAAAATGGCGGTACTTCATACAAAACCGATCCCAGGCCGCCACTTGAATGCCAAATAGATTGATGAAAAAATTTGCTAGCCAGAGGGAGAGGGGAATTTGAAAATAAATGCGTTTGCCAAAATAATCACAAACCTCTCGAAGTGCCTCATTCACCATCAGCGGCGGATTGCCCAAAACCAACTGTTTTAAATAGATATCATCTAATTCATTAACCACATCGTAGGGCAGCGGATTATCCACCAAATACCGCACCACCGTTGCAATATCCCGACCATGGAGATAGTGAAAACTACCATCAGCCCTAAAGAACCGCGCTAAACCGATCCATTTTGTCACCTCCGGTAATCCCCCGGAAATGTGGGAATAGGGCTTAGTGGAACTGCCGCCAAACACTAAGGTAGGGAATAAAATTGTAATTTTTGGTGCTAATTCCAAACGCCCCAAGCGGGAATGGCAATCATATTTAGAGCGAATATAATCCGTGCCAATTTGCTTGGCTTCTTCGAGAAGCTGATTATTATGATCGAGAATGCTGGCGGTGGAAAAATAAAGTACCTGCTGACACCGTTGAGGATCGAGCAAATTAATCAGCCGAATTGTTTTGGCAATATTGACATCAAACACCTCGGAGGTTCCCCCCCAAGCATTGGCGGTGAGGATGGCAATATCAATGGTTTTGAGCAACTCCGCCTGATGTTCAATATCGTGCATATCCCCATGGATGAGATGCACCCCCTCACGGGCTTCCAGATCAAACTGGACTTTGGCGGGATTCCGCACCAAAAAAAACAGTTCGTGGGGACTGGTGTCGATCAGGGTTTCGGCAATGTAATGGCCAATGCAACCGCTGCCACCCGTGATAAAGATGCGCTTGCGTGGGGGGGGAGAGGATTTGCTTTGCACCATTAGCCAGTGGGGATAAAGATTGCCAGGGGGTGAACGATTCAAGAGAGGTAATCAAAACGCTCAGTCCCTCTCCCTCCCTGGGAGAGGGATTTAGGGTGAGGGCTGGTGCGACTAACAAGCTGTAGGTGATTGACCTCTCTTTGATAATCAATTCACAGGCCTAGTTTAGGCTTGAACGGCCAAAAGTTGATCCACTTGCTTAGAGATGGCAAAGAAATGCTCAACATTTTCCTCCGGAGTGCCGGGGAGTACCCCATGGCCCAAATTGAGGATATGCCCCTGGCCGCCGCCTTTCCGCACCGTATCTAAAATGCGCTCGGTGATGAAATCCTTGGAGCCAAACAGCACACCGGGATCCATATTGCCTTGCACCTTCATGGCTGGCCCGAGCCGCTGCCGCGCTTCCGCCAGATCCACCGTCCAATCGACGCTGATAATATCCACGCCACTTTTACCCATGCGCTCTAATACGCCAGCACTACCGCTGATATAGAGGATCAAGGGGGTATCGGGATACTTGGCCTTGACCGCCTTCACCACCTGTTGATGGTAGGGGAGGGCAAACACCTCATAATCTTGGGGGCTAAGTTCTCCCGCCCAAGAGTCGAACATCTGGACGACTTGAGCGCCGCATTCGATTTGATAACAAACATAGGTGGCGATCGCCTCTGCCAATTTCCCTAAAAAGGAATGGAGCAGATCCGGCTGAGAAAAGGCCATGCCCTTAATCACCGCATAATTCTTGGAGCTTTTCCCCTCCACGGCATAGGCCGCCAACGTCCAAGGCGCACCCACAAACCCTAAAACGGTGGATTGATTGCCCACCTCATGGCGCAGGGTTTGTAAAATCGTGCGGATGAAAGGCAGGGAAGTATCGGGATCGAGGGGGTGGAGATTGTCCACCTGCTCCTGCGTGCGGATCGGGGGATCGATGATCGGCCCTTTGCTTTCGACAATCTCGAAGGGGATACCAATCCCCGGCAGGGGCGTGAGGATATCGGAGAACATGATCACGCCGTCCGGTTGAAAGGCCCGCCAGGGTTGCAGGGAAATTTCAATGGCGAGATCGGCATTTTCGGAGCGATCGCGAAAACTGGGGTATTTATCCCGCAAATCCCGATAAACCTTCATGTAGCGTCCGGCTTGGCGCATCATCCAGACGGGCGGCCTTGCCAAGATTTCCCCCCGTGCCACCCTCAACAAATGTGGTAACTCCGACCCCGTCATAGAAACTCCGTTATAAAGATTGATTTTGAGTGCATTTGCCAGCTTATCATTACGGTGTGAATGGGATAGAGCATCGTAACGGATTGTTAAGGAGGATTGAGCGTGGTGACTGTGTGCTGTGGTGGGGTGAAATTTCCAGGAATTGCCGCGATTATTTTTGATAAAGATGGCACATTGGAGGATTCACCGGCCTATTTACGGGCGTTGGCCCTGAAGCGATCGCGCCTCATTGATGCCCAAATCCCTGGCGTGGGGGAACCGCTGCTAATGGCCTTTGGGGTGCAGGGGGGGGAGATTGATCACCAGGGGTTAATGGTGGTGGGGAGTCGGGTGGAAAATGAAATCGCGGCGGCGGCCTATATTGCCGAAACCGGTCGCCCCTGGCCCGAGGCCCGGCAAATTGCCCAACAAGCCTTTGAGGATGCCGATCGCACCGTCACCCGCGATCGCACCACTAGCCCCCCTTTTCCCGGTGTTGCCGAAACCCTCGAACGGTTACACCAAGCAGGGTTAACCCTAGGGGTGTTATCGGCGGGAACCACACCAGAGGTGGAAGAGTTTGTCACCTATAGCGAGTTGCGGCCTTGGTTGGCGTTGGAGTTGGGCCATGAGCCGGATGGTCTAGCCAAGCCCGATCCGGCCCTGTATCGCAAAGCCTGCGATCGCCTCCAGCTTCCCCCCGAACAAACCCTAATGGTGGGAGATTCAGAATTTGATTGGGCCATGGCCCGGGCTGCTGGGGCGGCGGGGGTCGTGGGGATTTGTTGGCATCATGCCCAGAGGGTTCCAGGGGCAAAGGTGGATGGGGCGATCGGGGCGTTGGCTGAAATTACGGTGGGTTGAGGGATCCCCCCCTGCCCCCTTTTTAAGGGGGGGTTCTGGAATTCAACCCCCTTAAAAAGGGGGTCGGCGTAGCCGGGGGGAT
This sequence comes from Spirulina sp. DLM2.Bin59, assembly GCA_007693875.1. Classification (GTDB taxonomy): domain Bacteria; phylum Cyanobacteriota; class Cyanobacteriia; order Cyanobacteriales; family Spirulinaceae; genus Spirulina. The sequence continues at coordinate 3,033 of RECT01000211.1, read as the reverse complement.
CTCGTAACGATTTATCAAAAAATATCAACAAACGTAATCAGTTTTTCAGGATTTAGGCAATCTTGCAGAGGGAAAAAACAACAGTGTTAAAATAAATTCGATAGTTTTGCCTTTTGGTTTTCACCAAAAAGATCCCCCATGAATTCTCCGAGCGTTAAAGAGCACAGCACAAAAGATTTAATGCGGATTTTAATCGGAGCCGCTTGGATTGATGGGGTGATTCAAAAAGAGGAGCGGGACTATCTCCATCGTATGGCCAAAGATCATGGCCTTGAGGAAGACCCCGATATTAAGGCCATGCTGACAGAAATTAAACCCGTCACCCCCCAAGAGTGCTACACCTGGATTCAGGATTATTTAGGCGATCGCTATAGTCAAGAGGATTATCAAAACATCCTCGAAGCGATTAGTGGCTTAATCTATAGCGATGGGGAAGTGCAAACCCAAGAAGCTCGGTTTTTATTGCAACTCCAGGAACTGGATCCCGAAAATCTCCCCCCATCCTCCCTCCTCGATTCCCTGCTCAAGGCAACGCGGCGACTCTATCGCAAGGCGATCGCCGACGACCGTTAAGCCCCACTGTTCAATTCGGCTCGACAATGGGCCATTAATCGCTGTAATTCCGGATGGTTGAGGATTGCAGCGAAGGCGGGGTCTTGGCTGATTTGCTCCAGGTAATAGCGGGGACTGTATTGCAGCGCCGGTTCTAGCATCCGCATCACCCCCGGCAGATCCCATAATTGGGCATAACAGACCGCTTGGGCATACCAAATCTGGTCATCATCAGGGTCGAGCCGCCACAGTTCCCGAAACACACTTAAGGCGGCGTAGTAGTAGCCCATCAGTTTTAACGTCTGCCCCTGTTGATACAGAGACCAATAATCCTGGGGACGAATTTTCAGGGCCGCCCGATAGGTGGCGATCGCCCCTTCATAGTCTCCACTTTGGCGCAGGGCATCCCCCTGGCGATAAATAGACCAATAATCTTCGGGGCGAATGGCTAGGGCCGCTTGGAAACAGGCGATGGCCCCCAGATAATCCCCCGCTAAGCGCAACGCTTCCCCTTGGCGATAGCAACTCCAATAATCATCGGGATTAATGGCGCGAGCTTGGGCAAAATAGGCCGCCGCCTCTTGATAATTTTGCAAATCTTGGAGGGCAATATAGCCCAAACTATACCAAGCCCAATAGTCATCTTGGCGCACCGCCGTCGCCTGTTGATAGCAGGTTAAAGCCTCGTTATATTCCCCTAATTCCTCAAAAATGGTTCCCCGCCGATAGCAACTCCAATAGTCTTGGGGTTTATGTTCAAGGGCTTTTTCATAACAATAGAGAGCTTCTTGATAGCGGCGTTGATCATGGAGAGCCAAGGCTTGGTTATACCAACCTTGATAATTATCAGGTCGCGCTTCAAGGGTGCGATAAATGGGTTGATTCATAACAAATGAGCGTGAGGGAAATTTAGCGCACCATGCTACCGCATTGCTTCTCCCCCAGTTGTATCACAACCAACCCCGCAGTCGGTAGATAAAAATGCCGAGATATTCACGGATCGCATCGCTGGTGGTGGCCAGCCGTCCGGTATCGGGCCATAAATCCAATACCGTGCCGGCGATCGTGCCGCCTCCCCCTCGTAAACTGCCATCGGTGATCACAAAATCCGTGGGGGCGGGGATCACCTCAAACCCCAATTTTTCAAAAATTGCCACGGAGCGGGGCATATGGAGGGCGGAAGTCACCAGCAGAATGCGACGAATCCCTTGGGGATCTAATAAATCCTTTGTATAAAGGGCATTTTGATAGGTATTGAGGGAGGCGGGTTCTTCTAAAATTGCCGTTTTGGGAACGCCAAGCATCGTTAACAATGTCACCATATCCGTCGATTCCGGGGGTTCTTGCCCCTGCCAACCGATGCGCCCCCCAGTGGCCACAATTAAGGGGGCGCGGTTTTGGCGGTAGAGCTTGGCACCGTAGATGACGCGATCGCCCGCCTCCGCCACCTCCACCATCGGCCGGGGATGCTCCTGATACTTCAAGCCTCCCCCCAAAATAACGATCGCCTCCGCCACCGGCAACGGCCCCGCCGGGATATGTTGCCATTCCAAGGATTTGAGCAAAGTGGTATTCACCACTGGCATTGTGGCAATAATCAACACAACCAAAGCTAACGCCGTGGGGATCGCCGCCAACCGGGGCCGCCACCAGGCCAAGAGCAGCGAAATCACTAAAAAAACACAGGCTAACCCCAGGGGATAGATAAAAACCGGCAGCAGTTTGGAGAGAAAGAGGAACATTAGACCGTCGAGGCAAGGTTAGCGGTGGCCCATTGGGGATAACCGGCAGCGATCAGGGCCTGATCCCGAATCCGGCAGGAATCGCAGCGGCCACAGGGGACATCGCCCCCAGCATAACAAGACCAGGTGAGGGGAATAGGAACGCCGAGGGCCACGGCTTGCCGGACAATATCCACCTTGCTTGCTGTCACTAGGGGAGCCACAAGCTGAATCGGTTGCCCTTCCACCCCCACCCGTGAGGAGAGGGCCGCCAACCGTTGATAGGCGGCTAAATAATCGGGGCGACAGTCGGGATAGCCGGAATAGTCCACGGCATTGATCCCCAAATACACCGCCGTTGCACCCTGAGCTTCGGCGAGGGAGAGGGCGAGGGCGATAAACACCGTGTTGCGTCCCGGAACATAGGTGGCGGGAATCGGGGCGGTGTCGCTGCCATCCTGGGCCAGGGGGGTGGTGGCATCGGTGAGGGAGGAGCCGCCCCATTGCCCCAGGTTGACATCAATGATGAAATGTTGGGCGATGTTGAGCTGTTGGGCGATCGCCTTTGCCGCCTCCAATTCCCGGTCATGGCGTTGGCCATAACGGCAAGAAAGGGCAATCACACCATAGCCATCGGCTTGGGCTTGGGCGGCGGCGGTGGCGGAATCTAAACCACCGGACAGCAAGACAACCGCTTGGGGGGTATTCATCAAAAACTCCTTGTGGAAACCCCCACCTCGCACCGCAGGTGGGGGAGGAA
>RECT01000324.1 GCA_007693875.1 Spirulina sp. DLM2.Bin59 | reverse complement strand
CGGGGCCCGATGGGGGTTTTATTGAAATTTCCGGCAAAATCAACCTCGCCTACGATGGCAACGCTGATTTATCTGCTCCCCAAGGCCAGGCGGGAACATTACTGTTTGATCCTAAAAACATTTTTATCGGTGCAACAGGTACGCATGATGGTGAACTTCCCAATATTTTTAAAGATACTGATCCCGGTGTTGATTACTTTATTAGTGCGACGGCGTTAAATGCCCTCACAGGCACAGTCATTTTAGAAGCGACAGAAGGAATTGAGATTCAAGAGGCATTAAATTTATTGAGTAGTAATATCACATTTCGAGCAGATACAATTGTAGCTAATGCCTCGATTACCGGTGAAACCATTACCTTTGATGGTTTAAGTACCGTTTCATTGCAGGCTCCGGTTACAGCAACTAATTTAAACTTGAAAGCCCATGGGGTTATTGTTAGTAATATTGTTAGTAATGAGATTCAAACCACCAATTTATCGATTATCGCCAATGGCTCGTGGATTGCGGCGCCAGTTAAGGGATCGGGAACTCTCACCCTCGATACTTTTTCTCCAGATCAAAGTGTAGTCATTGGCGGTACTGTTAACACCCCGGCTTGGGATTTATATGACCATGAATTAAATCGGTTCAGTGGTTTTGGAACAACAGTGATTGGCAAACCCGGTAATACCGGCAGTCTCTCCTTTGTGGATAATCCCACGGTGCGCAATTTCGTCAGAAATACGAATCTTACCGTCAATGGCATGGGCAGTCTCCAAGGCTTTAATCAAGATGCCACTTGGACATTAACGGGAACCGGACAGGGGCGGATGAATAACGGTGATGTGGCCTTTAATTTTAACAATGTGGGGCGACTGACTGGGGGCAGTGGCCGGGATACCTTTGTGTTTAATCCGAGGGTCGATTTTGGCGGCATTCTCGATGGGGGGACGGGTTTAGGCACATTGGATTACAGCAATTATCAAAGGCCAGCCCAGGTTAATTTGGCTCAGAACCAGGCGACGGGGACCTTAGCGGTTTTTAATATTGATAGCTATATTGCTGCACCCCATCAAGGGAATGTGGTGAGTCCCCCTCAGCAAATCTCCCCAGTGCTTCCCCCAGCGATTAAGGATGCTGTCACGGTGACGCCGCCGCCGGAATTAAATGAACTCCATAGTAACCCGACGGCTCACCCCAACCATGGGAATCAGGATCAGGAGCGTGCCTTAGGGGTGGGCGATCGCCACGGGGTGGAGCGGCTCCTGGATGGCCTCGATTTGGAAGGAGCGATCGCCGCCCTTGATGAATTTTTCGCGGGGGAATTGCTCAATTATTTAGGAAAACGCCATTCGGGGCGCACCCTCAACGTTGCCGAAATGCAGGATATTCTCAAAACCGGCAGCGCGGAAACGGGTTTAGAATCGGCATTGATCTACATCTTTCTGCGGCCAGAACATATTGATCTGATCCTCATTCCCCCTGAGGCTGCACCGATTCATTACACCGTGCCGGTGGCGAAAACTGAGGTGTTGGCCATGGTGCAGCGGCTACGCCAGGAAATTGGCGATCCGGTGCGTCGCATGACTGTCAGCTACTTACCCCCCGCCCAACAGTTGCATCAATGGCTGATTGCACCGATGCAGGCGGATTTAGACCGGTTTGGCATTGAAGCCCTTTTATTTAGCGTTGATTCAGGGCTGCATACTTTGCCCATGGCGGCGCTCCACAGTGGCCAGGGGTTCCTGATGGAAAACTATAACCTCAGTATGGTTCCCAGTTTATCCCTGACCCAAACCCAACGCACCAACCTTAACCAAGCTTCGATGTTTGCAATGGGGGTTGCGGATTTTGTGGTGCAGCCGGATTTGCCCGCTGTACCGATGGAGTTAAAGGCGATCGCCGCCACCCAAACCCAAACCCAAACGCTCCTCAATGACAAAGTTACCTGGGACAACTGGCGAACCCATCAAGGCCGTGGCGTGGATATCGTTCACATTGCCACCCATGCGGAATTCCGCCCGGGTGCGCCGGATCAGTCCTATATTCAACTGTGGGATGAGCAAATTTCCATGGCGGATTTACAGTCGATCCCTTGGCGGGAGCAGGGGGTGAATCTGTTGGTGTTGAGTGCCTGTCGAACGGCGTTCGGGAGTCCGGAGGCGGAATTTGGCTTTGCGGGGATTGCGGTGAGTACGGGGGTGCAGTCGGCGGTGGCGAGTATTTGGCCCGCCAATGATGTGGCGACGCTGGCGTTGATGAAGGGGTTTTATCAGCATCTGACGACGGCCCCGACGAAGGCGGAAGCATTGCGCCGGGCCCAATTGGATTTGTTAAATCGAGGCATTACCCTGGATGGGGGGCAATTGGTGGGCAGTGGGATGGCGATAGATTTACCGTCGGAATTACAAAAATTGGGCGATCGCCCCTTCCATCATCCCTACTATTGGTCAGGCTTTGCCCTGATCGGGAGTCCTTGGTAATCCTGACCAGTGGTGAATTTCCTGAATGACCACCTGCTCCGGCTTGCCCCCCACGACGAGAGCACCGGCCATGCCCGGCAAGGTTAAATCGGTGATCCACCAAGGGATCTGGGCTTGGGCAGGGTCATCGATGGCGAGAATTTGGGGGGGGCGATCGCTATTTAATTCGACGGTTTGCAGCCCTTGGAGGCCGTCCCCGGTGGCTTTGAGAAAGGCTTCTTTGCGTGTCCAAAGGGTGAAAAAGGCTTGATTTGGATGGGGTTGTTGGGCGAGGGCGGCGGCTTCGGCGGGGCGAAAAAAGCGATGGGCGAGGGTGAGGACATCGGCCATGGGGCGGCAGGTTTCGAGATCAATGCCAATGGGCCAATTTTGGGTGAGGGCGATGGCCACCCAATCCCCTGTATGGGAAAGATTGAATTGGAGGGGATGATCGGGAAGGAAGGGTTTGCCTCTGGGGGTGGTGGCAATGGTGTGGGCCGAATGGCCGGTGTAGTGGTGGAGCAGTTGGCGGAGACTGCTGCGGGCGAGATAAAAGCGGTGGCGATCGCCTTCCTGTCGATACCGTTGTCCCCGTTCCCATTCGGTGGGGGTGAGGTGGGGCCAG
>RECT01000030.1 GCA_007693875.1 Spirulina sp. DLM2.Bin59 | reverse complement strand
AGGTTTTAAAGGCCGGCGTATCGGGGTTGAGCCGTTGCCCTGGAAACCAATGGCCGCCATTGCCCAAGAGGTTATAACGGGCTTTGCCGTATTCCACCAGATCATAGGCCAGGGCCAAATTCCGCAACCAGAGGATCGTTTTCACACTGACGGCCTCCGGGGCCTGATGGGGATCCGGCAACCCCTGATCCCAAGTGGTATACCATTCTTCCCCCAAACACCGCACCGCCTCCGCCTCTAACCGCGCCACAATCGGCGGCAAAATTTCCCCAGCATTGGCAAGCAATGGCAGGGTTTTTAAATGCTCATCAAAATCCCCCGGCTGTTTCGCCCCAATGGAAAGGGTATGCACCTGGGGATGGGAGAGACAAAAGAGGTTATTAAACACCATGGGGCTGAGGGGATTGCAAAGATCGACTAATTTTTGCGGCGGATCATAAAGGCGGCCCCCTTTATCGGAGGGACTGATGATAAATACCCCCATATCTTGGCTCTGGGCTGCCTCAATGGCGGGCCAATTTTCCTGATTGATGTAGTACCAATGCAAATTAACGTAGTCAAATTGGCCGGAGGCGATCGCCTCACAAATCACATCCGTCGGCCCATGGGTGGAAAACCCCACAAACCGAATCCGGCCCTGGCGTTGAAACTCCCGCACCACCTCCAAACAGCCCCCGGGCCGCAGCGTATCCGCCAATAAGCCCCGCGTATTAATACCGTGAATCCCCAATAGATCCACCGTCTCTAAATTCAAAAACCCCAAAGACTGCTCCAAGGTGCGGCGAAATGCCAGGGGATCGGCATGGGGGGCCACCTTCGTCTGCACGATCATTTCATCCCTGGGCAGTTGGGGCAAAATCCGCCCTAACTGCATTTCCGATGTACCGTAGCCCCGCGCCGTTTCAATGTGGTTGATCCCCACCGCTAGGGCGCGGTGAATCGTGGCGGCTAAATTTTCCTGACCCGCCGCCGGAATCTCCGACCAAGGCGTATCCTGCCATTTGTGTTGATAGCGCATCCCCCCACAGGAGAAGACGGGCATCGCCAGTTCAGTCCGACCAAAACGCCGATATTGCATAGATTGATCATCAAAAATATACCCTTGGGGATTCTAACGCAGTCCCCAAAAGCGATGGGGTTGTACGGACTTCAGTCCGCTCCGGCTTGGTTTAACAGAATCATTACAGCAACGGGCGATCAAGGCAGAGGTGCGGGCGGCCCGTTTGGCGGAGTTGCTGCGATCGCACGGTCTGGATTTAGAGGAAGAATAGCGCGATCACCCCCCAAAGGGCTGGTTATGTTACCATTTGGGGGGAATTTTTAACACCTTTAATCATCCCGGTCAGCGGAGGAAACCCATGAGCAAGGTTCTAGTGCTAAATGCCTCCTATGAACCGCTCAATATTACCAGTTGGCGGCGAGCGGTTGTTTTACTCTTAAAGGGCAAAGCCGAGCAGCTTGAATATACGGTGACAACAGTTTCTGCCCGTTTCCCCCATCCCACCGTGATTCGGCTGCGGTACTATGTCCGCGTCCCCTATAAAGAAATTCCCCTCACCCGTCGCAACATCCTAGAGCGGGATGACCATACCTGCCAATATTGCGATTATCGAGGGGATAATCTCACCCTGGATCATGTCCATCCCCGCTCCCGGGGCGGCCCCGATACTTGGGAGAATTTGGTGGCGGCCTGTGTGCGGTGTAATGTCAAAAAAGGCAGTCGCACCCCAGAGGAAGCGCAAATGCCCCTGCGATCGCTGCCCCGTCGCCCCTACAGCAGCCTCCATTTTGAAATTGCCCGCTATGTCCGCAGTGGTCGCAATACGGAATGGAAGAAATATGTCATCGGGATTTAAGCATCTTCAGGGGGGATGAGGGGGCGAAAGATTTTTGTGCCTCCGGCAGGCTTACGCCAACGCCCCTACGCGGATCAACGCTACCACCGAATTGCCCATCAGCACTGATTGCTCCCGCTCTTGCTACAATCAGGACTTAAATCCTTCACTAGAGAGCAACCATTGACAATGCAGGCGCAGGTTTCCGACCACTGGCAAGTTGGTGAGACCCTCCTTAACCTGTACCGGGTCATTGAGCGACTCGGTGAGCGGGAAACTAGCACCACTTACCATGTTTCCCATCGGCTTTGGCATCAATCCCTAGCGATGAAGGTGTTGCCCCGCCAGGAACAAACGGAAGCAGAACTGCAAGATTTTCGCCAACGGTGTAAGGCCTGGTTAAAGCTGGGCCTCCATCCCCACATTGCCAGTTTTTACTATGTCCGCCAATGGCAGGGACAGTTGTTGCTATTTTCAGAATATGTGGCGGCGGGGAGCTTGCAGACTTGGCTGCAAACTGGACGGTTAGCCCGCCATAGTGATGCCATCCGTGATAGCGCACCCATCGCCCTCAAGCAAATCATCGATCTTGCCGTCCAAGCAGCTTGGGGCCTAGACTATCTCCATCAAAATCGCCTCGTTTGTGGCCGGTTAAAACCCCAAAACCTGCTGATCACCAGCTCGGGCATTCTCAAGCTCACGGATTTCCACTACAGCACCAACCTGCGCCCTGTCGATGATCTGCGGGCCTGGGCAAAATTGATCCTGGGATTAGCGCCCCAGTCCGATTGGTGGCCGCCCCAACTGCGGGATTTATTCAGATCCTGTGAAGCGCAACGGCCCCCCACATTGCAACAATGCGCCCAGAGCCTGATCCAGTACTATCACGATCATTTTCATCGCCCCTACGGCCGCCAAGCCCCCATCCCCCAACAGTGGCAGGCGGATAGCCTCAATAATCAAGCCGTTGCCCTCATTGACCTCAACCGTCCCCAGGAGGCGATCTGCCTCTGGCAAAAGGCCAAACAAATTCAACCCCATCACCCGGCGGCCACCTATAACCACGATTTGTGGCAGTGGCGATCGCGCCAAATTAGCGAGGAGCAACTCCTTGCCGATCTCGCCACCCTGCCCCCCACTGCCGCTGATTTGGTGGCTTTTCTGCAACTGGAACGCAACGATCCCGAGGCGGCCCTCCAGGCCTTTGCCACCTATCGCCACCATTCCCCCCAACTCTCCGCCACCCAACAGGCCGCCCTGACCC
>RECT01000424.1 GCA_007693875.1 Spirulina sp. DLM2.Bin59 | reverse complement strand
ATACCCAGGACTTAGAAGCACAGGTAGACCTCAAAACCCTCGCCCTCACCGAAGCCCAAAAAATCGCCCACATGGGCAGTTGGGAATTTAATCCCAAGACTGAAAGAGTGATGTGGTCAGAAGAACTTTATCACATCTATGAAGCCATTGATATGATGCCTACGCCGCGCCCTGATTTAACGGTGTGCCAATTGTACCCTCCCGATGAAGAGCATTATCAAAAGCACGTTTTTGATCCCTTTTTGGCAGGTGAACCCTTTGATACCGATTTACGAATTATCACCCAAAAGGGCAATCTCCGTTTTATCCATGCCCAAGGCCATCCCATTCGTAATCAAAGGGGAGAAATTGAAAAGTTTGTCGGAACAATGACAGATATTACGACCCGCAAACAAGCAGAACAGGCTTTGATTGAAGCCAAGGAAGCCGCAGAAGCTGCCAATCAAGCCAAAAGCATTTTCTTGGCGAATATGAGCCATGAACTGCGCACGCCCTTAAATGCCATTTTAGGCTATCCCATGCTGTTACTTCAGAGTGATAACCTCAATGCTCAGGATCGGGAATATATTCACACCATTGAGCGCAGTGGTGAATATTTACTCTCCCTGATTAACCAAATTTTAGATCTTTCTAAAATTGAAGCGGGGCGGATGGTTTTAAATCTGGGTAAGCTGCAGCTTCATCCCCTGCTTAAGGATATCGAAACGATGCTAAAACCCCAAGCAGAAGCAAAAGGATTATGCTTAAAAATTGAAAAATCCGCTGATTTGCCCAACTTAGTTAAAACCGATGGGGTCAAGTTACAACAGGTTTTGATTAACATCCTCAATAATGCCATCAAGTTTACCGAACGGGGCACAGTTTCTTTAACCGTTGATGTGATCCGCAAAGATCAACCCAGTTCTGGCCAAGGGCTCCGTTTTACCATTGCTGATACCGGCGTGGGGATTGCCCCGGCAGAACTTGATAGTTTGTTTGAAGCTTTTGTGCAAACAGAGAGCGGCCGCAAGAGTAATGCGGGGACGGGGTTAGGGTTGGCGATTAGTCAGAAATTTGTGGCATTGATGGGAGGTGAACTTCAGGTTACGAGTACAGTGGGTCAAGGCACAACATTCATGTTTGAGCTGGGATGTGAGGATCTTGCTGAGTCAAAAAGTACCTCTGTGCCCTTAGAAGTTGTTCGCTGGCAGTTGGCAAAGGGACAGCCATCCTACCGAATTTTAGTGGTGGATGATGTGGCAGAAAATCGAGAGATTTTGGTTAAACTGTTGGAATTATGGGGCTTGACGGTCTTTGAAGCAGAGGATGGGAAGGAAGCCATTACCAAAAATCAGCAGCATCACCCCGACCTGATTTTTATGGATATGAAAATGCCCAAACTCAATGGTTTTGGAGCAGTCCAAAGTATTCGGCAAACAGCTTCAAACAAAATCCCGAAAATTATTGCCTTTACCGCCAGTGCCTTTGAGGAAGATCGTCAAAATATTTTAGCGGCAGGCTGTGATGATTTCGTTCGTAAACCCTTTCAACAAGAGGATATCTTAAACAGTTTAACCCGTCACCTCGATGCCCAGTTTACACAGTGCGAATATTGTCCCATCGCTTCAGATGGTGAGGAAAATCCTGGTGATCCTAGTCTGGATCAGAACAAGGGGTTAAAAACCTTACAAATTCTCATTGCTGAGGATAATATCCTGAATCAAAAAGTGCTATTAATGCACCTGAAAAAATTAGGCTATACCGCTGATGTGGTGGCCAATGGCTTAGAGGTGCTGTATACCTTGGCAACCCATACCTATGATGTGATTTTAATGGATATGCAAATGCCAGAAATGGACGGGATTACTGCCACACAAATGATCCGTCAAGATTTCCCCGCTGATGTTCAGCCCCATATTATTGCCCTAACCGCCAATGATGACGCGAGCGATCGCCTTGCTTGTCAAGAAGCAGGGATGAACGGCTATGTCACCAAACCGATCAAGCAAGCCATCCTTGCCGAGGCATTATTAGCTGTTCACCATCAGACTGGAGCATAATAGGAATGCAACCTAACTTCAAGCTCCTAAAATCTCGCCAATTGTTATGCTGAAAATATCCCTTGTCACCATGGCTGTAGCTGTTCTTTTGACCTCACCCAGTTGTCAAACTCAACTCTCCAGTTCTTCCCGTTCTCAAGCCATCATGCAATCATCTTCTCAGGGTTCATCAGAAATCACCGCCGCCATTGATCGCATCGTTGAGGCAACATTGTGGGAAGAGGGCCCCGGTGTGGCGGTGCTGATCCTTGACGATGGCGAGATCCTGCACCAAAAGGGCTATGGTTTTCGCGATGTTGAGCAAAGGTTGCCGATTACGGTTGACACAGCCTTTGATTTGGCTTCAGTGTCGAAACAAATGACAGCCATGGGGATTTTAATCCTCATGGAAGCGGGGGCCTTGGATTTAGATGCAGCCGTGACCACCTATGTGCCGGATTTTGATGATCCTGACCCGGACAATCCGATTTTAATCACCGATTTGCTTTATCACACTTCCGGTTTAGCCGACTATACCGGTGCGGCTTGGCAGGGTACAGATGCAGAATTTTCCCGCCTCACCCTGGAGGATCATTTGCAATGGTTGAATGAGCAGGAAATTGAGAGCGATCGCGGCGTTGAATTTGAATATAACAATAGTGGTTATGCCCTTTTAGCGTTAATCATTCAGCGGGTATCCGGGCAACCCTTTGCTGAGTTTATGGGGGATGCGATTTTTGAACCTTTGGGAATGAAAAATACGGTGGTATTTTCACGGTTGGATCAAAGAATTATCAATCAAGCCCTCGGTTATCAGGTTTCTAAACGGGGCAAAATTGAGCCTTCGTCATTTCCCAGTGTGATTGCTGGAGATGGCAATGTATTCAGTACGATCGCCGATCTCGCCCGTTATGATCAGGGTTTGCGGGATGGGGATTTAATTGAGCCGGAAACCTTAGCTTTAGCCTTTACAGCCGGGATTAGCGATGATGAGGAGGAAGCAGGTTATGGTTTAGGGTGGGCGGTTCACGCCGATTATGTGGCCCATGGTGGCAATTGGTATGGCACCAGCACCTATTACC
>RECT01000031.1 GCA_007693875.1 Spirulina sp. DLM2.Bin59 | reverse complement strand
TACCCTGACCTCTGGTTATGGCCCCCGCTGGGGACGGATGCACCGGGGGATTGACATCGCTGCCCCCACGGGAACCCCCATTTATGCGGCGGCGGCGGGGGAAGTGATTTCTGCCGGTTGGAATAATGGTGGTTATGGTAATTGGGTGCGGATTCGCCATGCTGATGGCAGTATCACCCTCTATGCTCACCACAGTCGCGTTTTGGTTCGGACGGGCGATCGCGTTGAGCAGGGTCAAAAAATTGCCCTGATGGGCAGCACCGGCTTCAGCACCGGCCCTCACCTTCACTTTGAAGTTCACCCCGCTGGTCGTGGCGCAGTGAACCCCATGGCGTTCTTGCCCAGTCGTTAGGTACCCTTTTGCAGCCTTAATAGACAGCCGAGCTCAGGATTTTCCTAAGAGCTCGGCTTTTGGTTTTGTCCTCCCCCTTGCGGGGCTAGGGGGGCGGATCGGGGTTAAACCTGTTGGTTATAGGGGAGTTTGGCCAACAACATCGCCATGGCGCAGGTTCCCGATACACCGGCAAAGGTTAAGCCGGCCCCGACAAAACCGCTGAGGAACAGAAAAGCAGGGTTAACAAAGGCCCCCAAGATTGTACCGGTAAGGATCAGCGTCCCGGCGATAATTTGCACCTGGCGCATGATGCTAATGGGGGCGTTTTTGTTGATTTGGGTGGGTAGGCCGGCTTGTTTCCAAGCGTTGAGACCGCCTTCCAGGTGAATCACCGATTCATAGCCAGCGATGATCATGCGACGGGCGGCTTGGCCGGAGCGGTTGCCGCTTTGGCAATAGAGGACGAGGGTTTTATTGGCTTCGGTGGGGATTTTAGCGGGATCGAAGCTGGAGAGAGAGACGCGGTGCGCTCCGGTGATCCGTTCACCGGCATATTCGGAGGGTTCGCGAACATCCACGAGGGTGACTTGTTCTTGATTGAGCCATTCGAGGAGGCTTTGGGGGGTGATGGTCTTGATTTCGGTTTGAGTTGTCATTGTTGGTTTGAGTCGTTATTGAAAGTGAACGGGAGGGCAAGGGATCGGGATCCTCTTGCCATGATATCGATGGACTGAGGGGCTGATCATCCTGCGGCGGCGGGATGGCGTTAAGCGTCTTGGCCGCAATGTTGGTTGGCGGGGACGGCTTCCATGATTTTTTTCGGGTTGGGCAGGTTAAGACTGCCCATCAATTCCACAAAGGCGGCTTTATCTTGTCCAGCTAGGCGGGGGTTATATTGCTTTTCTTCGCCAATGGTGGAGACGGTGTGACCGCGATAGTCATGGCCGGGATAGACCCAAACGTGATCGGGAAGGGTGAAGAGTTTTTCCGTGATGGATTCATAGAGGGCTGCGGCGCTGCCGCTTTGGAAGTCGGTGCGGCCACAACCTCGGATAAAGAGGCTATCTCCAGTGAGGAGGTGGGTGCCATTGACGAGGTAGGTGATGTCGCAGTGGGTATGGCCGGGGGTGGCGATCGCCTCCACGGTAATTGCCCCAACGGTGAAGCGATCGCCATGACTACAGTTAATATCGGCACAAACAACGCCGGATTCCTTGGGGGCAACGCCAGAGCAACCGGTTTTTTCCCGGAGTTTGCCGGTGCCGGTGACATGGTCAGCATGGATATGGGTTTCCATGGAGTAGCGCAGGGTCAACCCCAATTCTTCAAGAATCTTGAGGTCTCGCTCCACCTGCTCAAGGACGGGATCGACGAAAATGGCTTCTTTGGTTTCGGGATCGGCGATTAGGTAAGTATAGGTGCTGGTTTCAGGATCGAAGAGTTGACGAAAAATCATCAGGAGGAACCTCCAGGTTGGGATATACTGAATATATTATCATATAGTAATATGATGTGGGGCTAAACAGGCTAAACTTTTGCAAAGAATATGGAAATAGTGCAGATGATCAACGATGCTCAGATCTCACCCACCGTGTTAGGGCGGATTGCTGAATACTTTAAAGTGCTCTCGGAGGTGAGCCGGCTACAGATCCTCTGTGCCCTCAAGTCCGGGGAAAAAAATGTGACGGATATTATTGAGACGACGGGCCTGGGTCAAGCCAATGTCTCTAAGCATCTCAAGGTTCTGAGCCAGTTGGGGATGGTACACCGTGAACCCCATGGCGTAACGGTGTACTATCACATTGCTGACCCCAGCATTTTCAAGATTTGTGAAATTGTGTGCGATCGCCTTGCCACGAACCTAGCGGATCAAAGCCAAGACATTGAAGCCTTGAGCATTTTCCGCCAACATCAGCCCTAGGGCGACTGGGATGGGACAAGACCATCAATCACGTCGGCAAGGGCAAAATCGTTGGCGGTTAGGCCGCCAGCATCATGGGTAGAGAGCGTTACCGTCACTCGGTTATAGGAAATGGCCAAATCCGGATGGTGGCCGGCGGCTTCTGCTGGTTCAACGAGTTGGTTGACAAAGGCGATCGCCTCCACAAACCCCTTAAACTTCAACTCCCGCACAATCGTATTCTCCACCAATTGCCAATCTTGGCGTTGGGCTAAATGGGCCGTTACTTCCGGCGTGGTTAAAAGCTTTGCCATAGGAGAAACCTAAAATTCTACAAAAGAGGGGCAAAAACTATCCGCCCCCACAGGGATGATTGTGTCACATCCTTGTGGGGGCGGTCTAGTCGGGTCTTCAAAGCGATCGCTCGACTGCTGGAAGGAACTCCAGCGAATCCAATGCAAGCATGGGTAGCTTAAAGAACAGCCCCAGCACACAGCCAGCGATAATCCGCATGAAGACCCATGGTTTTACTACTATCAATCATGGGCATCACCTCCTGTTTCCTGTTGGCTTTAGTTTGAATGTAATCTGCGCGTAGTATAACACATTTTTTTAAGCTGGCAAGCCCTGGCAAGAGATCTTTGCTCGGGAATCCGGTTGGGGAATTGATGGCTGTGGGGGCGTTGGCGTAAGCCTACCGGAGGCACAAAAATTTTTCGCCCCTATGAGCAGATTTACAAGAAACCCCCCTGGGTTCAGGGGGGTAGAAGGCTCAGAGAGCGAATAACCTAGAGGGCGTTACCGCGAGGGAGGACTTCTTCAGGGAAGATAAACCGCTCGTGGGGTTGATCTTGGGGAGCCATCCAGGCCCGCATCCCTTCGTTGAGCAGAA
>RECT01000213.1 GCA_007693875.1 Spirulina sp. DLM2.Bin59 | reverse complement strand
GGGGGTGGATGGGTCCGTGGATTCCAGGTTCGGCGGTGGGGGCAAGGGAGGCGAGGGGATCGGCGATCGCCTCACTGGGGGCGGTAAATTCGCCAGTGAGGACAAATTCGAGGCGCAATTTTAACCAGGTCATAAAGGAGGCATCGGTGGTAATCACGGCTGCCGCTGGTTGGGGGCATTTGGCCTTCACCGCTGCCAATTCCGGCGCATCGAGGAAAGCCGGTTCTTTAATCAGCCAAAAGTCAATTTCTTTGTTGTGTTCACCATAGTAGCGGGTGCGCTCTTTGAGAACTTCGGCAAAGGGTTCTTCTTCGAGTAAAAATTTTTGGCTGGCGAGAACGTAATAATAGGTTGTCATAGCAGATCAAAAGAACTAAATTTGTCAATTAGGCTGTTGGATCATTGGCAAAAAGCCATCTTCCATTGTTACGGATTCTGGCCCCATTGGGGGACTTTCCCAACGTAGGGGCGAAAAATCTTTCGCCCTAGGGGGGATCTGACTCCGGCTCAGGCGGCATGATCCCCCCGGCTGCGCCGACCCCCTTAAAAAGGGGTGTACTCTTGAACCCCCCTTTTTAAGGGGGGCAGGGGGGATCCTGACAAGCCGAAATCACCTTCTGCAAAATCTGCGGCGTGACCTGATCCGTGATCACTACCTTGCCGATTTCCGTGGGCAGGATAAACCGCACCTTACCCGCCGCTACCTTTTTATCCAGTTGCAGCGTCGCGATCATTTCCAGAGGATCCAGGAAAGCGGGGATTTTTGTCGGTAGGCCCGTTTTCGTGATCAAGGCATCCTGACGCTGGGCCTCTGCTGGAGTCCAGAGATCTAACTTAATGGCCAATTGCCCCGCCGCCGCCATGCCGATCGCCACCCCTTCCCCGTGGTTAATCAGCTTATACCCCGTTAAACTTTCCACCGCATGGCCCAACGTGTGGCCATAGTTCAAAATCGCCCGTAGTCCCGATTCCCGCTCATCTTGACGCACCACATCCGCCTTGGCCTGGCATGATCGCACCAAAATTGTCTCCAACAAATCTAGGGGTAACTGATGCACCGATTGCAACGGCCCCGCCGCCTCTAATTGGGCAAATAAATCCTGATCCCAAATCACGCCATACTTAATCACCTCCGCCATCCCCGCCCGGAATTCACGGGGGGGCAAGGTTTGCAGCACATCGGGATCGATGTAGACGAGTTTGGGTTGATAGAATGCGCCGATCAGGTTTTTGCCATGGGGATGGTTAACGCCAGTTTTGCCCCCCACAGAGGCATCTACCATCGCTAACAGTGTGGTGGGAACCTGGACAAAATTAATCCCCCGCAACCAAGTGGCCGCCGCAAACCCGGTCATATCCCCCACCACACCGCCCCCTAGGGCTAATAAGGTGGAGGAGCGTTCAAGGCGATGGTCTAGGCAGGCATCGTAGATTTTCTGGATGGAGTTGAGGGTTTTGTACCGTTCGCCGGGGGGGATGATGTGGGTGGCGACGGAGAACCCGGCAGCGTTGAGCGATCGCCGCACTGTTTCCCCATAATGCTTTTCCACCGCCCGGTTAGAAATCATCAACACCTTTTGCCCCAACCCCAAGGGCTTCAGGGCTGCGCCAATATCACCGAGGGAGCCGGGGGCGATCGCAATATCGTAGGCGGTTTCGGGAAGATTGACGGAGAGAACAGCGGCCATAGGAAGGGGTAGAATGGGAAAACGGCATCAATTATCGGCCCTTTAGTTTAGTTCATTTTTTGGAGAAACTCCTATGGCAGTTGTGGCATATTTCGGTATTCTGGCGGTTTTCACGGCGATCGCCGTTGTCCTTTATAAGGGCTTCCGGGCCGTGGGTTTGATCTAGTGCGTTGGTGCGTCAGGCCGGGTTTAATTGTCAATCTCAGGATTGATCCCATCTGACGCACCCTACAATTTTTAATCAGACTGTGCAGTAGGGGCGAAAAATCTTCGCCCCTACGCCCATCAATTCTACTCCTCACTCCCCACGGTAATGGGTAAAAATGCGCCCCAACTTGAGATATTCTCTCTGAGCTGATTGGAGTAAATGTTTCATCATCACCGGTTCATTCGTGCTAGCGGCTAAAAATGCACCATTGAGGGCGATGGCACGAATATTCCCCCCTGCTAAATCGAACTGCGCTAATTCCTGATAATCTAGATCCCCCAGTGGCGTTTTTTCAGGAAAAATGCGCTCCCAAATTTGCCGACGATATTCCACATTGGGGAATGGAAAGTTAATCACAAAACGGAGGCGACGGAGAAAGGCAGAATCTAGGGAGTCTTTGAGGTTTGTGGTCAAAATAGCCAAGCCTTGATAGGCTTCCATCCGTTGCAAGAGATAGCTGACTTCTAAGTTGGCGTGGCGATCGTGGCTATCTTTAACTTGGGTGCGTTTGCCAAATAATGCGTCTGCTTCATCAAAGAGTAAAACCACTCCGCCTGCTTCGGCAGCATCAAAAATTTGGCGCAGATTTTTTTCAGTTTCGCCAATATATTTACTACTAACGGCACTTAAATCAATGCGATAGAGATCCAGTTGAAATTCCCGCGCCAGCACTTCGGCAGCCATGGTTTTACCGGTTCCACTGGCTCCGGCAAAGAGGGTACTAATCCCCAGGCCGCGACTACTTTTTTCAGCAAATCCCCAATCTTCATAAACCTTGGCCCGCTGTTGGACTTGGATGGCAATATCTCGCAGGATCGTTTTATCCCGCTCTGGTAGGATCAGGTCTTCCCAGGTGGCATTGGCTTCGATGCGTTGGGCGAGGTGATCCAGTTGGGGGCGGGCTTGGCGGCGGCAGATCTGCCAGAGGGCGGGGGGGAGTTCGGCTATAGGGATAGCTTGGGTGGTGGCGCAGGCGGTGGCGATCGCCGCTGCACTGAGGTTAAATTGAGCCACCAGGGGACGGAGTTGTGCCTCTGGGGGGGTGTTATCGCCCAGATGCTCCTGCCAAAGGTGATAGCGTTCGGCATAGGATAGGGGCGGCAGATCGAGGGTTAAACAGTCAAGACTAGGAAGAGCACGACGTTCACGGGTACTCAGGAGAGCCGGAGTGTTGAGGCAGGCAAGCCACAGATCAAGGAGCCGGTGGTCAGGGTTGTCGTCCATCAAGAGC
>RECT01000271.1 GCA_007693875.1 Spirulina sp. DLM2.Bin59 | reverse complement strand
CGGACTAAAGACTCATCGTTAGGCAAACCTAATCCTGTAGCAAGATGTTGACGGGCAATGGGGCTGAGGTAATCTTGTGCGATCGCCATGGCCACCGCCGCCGTATCCGCCAAGTGGCAGATCACCGGATGATATTCAGGTTTACCGTTTTCCCGAAGCTTACCCTGTCCCGTCTTTGCCCAAAATTTCGGTTGATTCATGATTGATCTGATGGGTAATGTTGACGCATTTTGAACAGTTCCGCCCGTACAAGGGCCACCAATTCGGGAGGATCTAGCACTTTAGCCCCCGCTCCATAACCCAAAACCCACCGCTTCAGGTCGTTAAGTCCTGGCACTGTCATTTGCAATATCACCGCGCCATCGGGATGCTCCTTGAGTTGCTGGGAAGAATGCCAATGCCGCTCCCGAATGTAGGGAGCCGTTGCCGGGTCGAACCAAATCCGGACGGTCATCACCGCCCCCCCTGCCTCATGCTGAAAGATTTGGTCTAAATGATCTTTCGCGTTGAAATCTGGCTGGCGTTGGAAGGAAACATCTAAAAGTTTCAAGGCACGAATGCGATCGACCCGAAACCACCGCACCCCATTGCGTTTGTGACACCAGCCAATCACATAGGGATTGGTTCCGCGATAGATATGCAGGAGATAGGGATCTAAAACCCGTTCTGATTCAACATCGCGACTGGCGGTATAGTAGGACATCCAAACTTGCTTAGAGTACCGACAAGCATCCTCAAGCTGATGCCACATATCTGGGTTGAGCTTGAGCGTTGCCCCAGACCGAAAAATGATCCGCTCATCGGCTAATTCTTGCAGATTGACCCAAGTTTCTTCAGGCAGGCGTTCTGCCAATCGGGCGATCGCTGAGCGCAGTTCTGGAGCATAAGCCGAACCAGCACAAGCTTCCAACATTTGCGCCCCTAAGGTTAAGGCAAACAGTTCCCCCTTCGAGAGCGTGACACTGGGCAGCCGCCATTGAGGGTCAGAATAGTGGTGTCCTTCGGTGTGGTTAAAGGCTAGGGGGGCATGGAGGCGATCGCGCAAAAAAGCCAGATCACCATTAATCGTTCTGACACTCACCTCCAAGGCTTGGGCCAAAGTCTTGGCCGTCTGTTTTTGCGGGGAGCGAACTAATGAATCAATTTCAATTAAGCGTTCTAAATGCCTGGACATGGCGAAAACAAATTCCATTGCCTCCCAAGTCTAGACTGGTAGGTCTGCAAAAAACTTGCAGACCTGCTCAGGTGGCAACAAACCCGGCAAGAGGGTCTAGGAGGATCAGGGCTTCCCCCATCGGGAACGGTTGGCACAGATCTCCCCCCCAAACCTCCGGCTCTTAACCAAGGTTTCCCGTAAGATGGGAACAGCATAATCTCTTCTCCCCCTCTTTTGTTGGTGGTTCTATGGCGGAACTCAAACTCCGTATCCATGTCGAAGGCAGTCCAGAACGACTTCTCAACCTCACCCATGGGGAACTGGTGGTCGGTCGCTTACCAGAATGCGACCTCTGCTTGCCTTTCTCAGAGGTATCCCGCCACCATAGCCGGATTTATCAAGACCGCGATGGTCACTGGATGATTGAAGACTTGGGCAGCACCAACGGCACCGTCGTCAATCAACTACTCATTCAAGAGCCCCAAGCCCTCCAAAACAATGATGCCATTCAGATAGGCAATACCTTCCTTATGGCCCACATCAGTCATTCCGTCACGGCCAAACGGACACAAACCGCATCCGGTGGGCGGACAATCCTCCGCAGCGCCGAGGAATTGCAACAGCAATGGCTGCAAATGGATCTGACCGATGAGACCTTCACCACCCAACAGCGGATGATCGCCCGCCTCCAATACCTCGTAGAAATCTCCAAAGGCCTCAGTTCCGCAGAATCCATTGATGCCATCTTTGAAAAAGTCCAGACGATTATTTTCAAAGAACTCAACGAAATTCAGCGGTTAGCCCTCCTCGTAGATGTCGAAGGCAATGGCACATTGCGCCTCGTCGATGCGGCGGCCCGCTACGCCGTCAACCCCTCCGAAACCCATAGCCAAAGCTGGATCAGTCGCAGTATTTGTAAACGGGTGTTTGATGAAAAGGTGGCCATCAAAACCGTTGATGCCCAGGAAGATCAACGGTTTGAAGGGGAAAATAGTATCTTAGCCAAGGGGATTCGTGGCGCATTGGCCGTGCCCCTCTGGGATAAAAATCAGGTGGTGGGCGTACTCTATGCCGATGCCAGTTTACGCCTCAAGCAATCCGTAGATGCCGCAGAAGATGAAGAAGACCTCAGCTTTTTCTCAACCTTGGCCAACTTGGTGGCCTACAGTGTGCAGCGGTGGCTACTGCGGCGCAAACTCCAAGGGGAAGAACGGATCCGCCAACAGTTGGAGCGGTATCATTCCCCGGCAGTGGTGCAACAGTTGATTTCCGTCGGGGCGGTGGATCATGGCCGGATCAAGCCCATTGAAGCGGATATTAGTATTATTTTTGCCGATATTGTCGGGTTTAGTGCCATGTCCGAACGCATGACCCCGACCCAAATTGCCCAGATGCTCGATCGCTTTTTCGAGGAAATGTTGCAATTTGTCTTTGCCATGGGGGGAACCCTGGATAAATTCATTGGCGATTGCATCATGGCCTTTTTTGGCGCACCAGAACCCCAAGAAGATCACGCCGATCGCGCCGTGCGGGCCGCCTTGGGAATGCTCAAACGCTTGGATCAACTCAATGCCGCCCACACCTGGGAACACCCCCTCGAACTCCATGTGGCCATTAATAGCGGTAAAGCCGTGGTGGGGGATGTGGGCAGTTCCCAACGGGTGGACTATACCGTATTGGGGGCAACGGTGAACTTAGCCTCCCGCATGGAGGGGATATGCCCCCCCTGTGAATGTGTAATCTCCGGCGATACCTACCACCGCCTTTCCAAACCAGAAGGCTTTTTTTTGCTCGGCGATCGCACCTTCAAAGGCATTGACCGCCCCGTCCCCGTCTACCAAACCCGCCGCCGCAAACCCACCATCCACAAACCCCTCTAATCCCATTCCCTCCTATGGGACAATAGGGGCCAACCCTCCCTACTTCCCCCCCCCCGGGGGGGGGGGGGGGGGGGGGGGGGGGGGGGGGGGGGGGG
>RECT01000035.1 GCA_007693875.1 Spirulina sp. DLM2.Bin59 | reverse complement strand
CAGCATGATGCCTAGACCTAGGCATCATGCTGCTCCTACCTGCGGCAGCAGTATTTACCAAGGCGATCGCCCTTGGCCCCGCCGAGTTTTGGCGCATTGCCACCGCCCCCATGGCCCTCTCTGCCTATAACGTCACGTTTATCACCGCCTTTGCCGCCGCTGCCCTCAATGGCATCATGGGAACCCTCATCGCTTGGGTGTTGGTGCGTTATCAATTCCCTGGCCGCAAAATCATCGATGCTGTGGTCGATTTGCCCTTTGCATTGCCCACCGCCGTTGCCGGTTTAGCCCTTGCCACGGTTTATAACGATAACGGCTGGGTCGGTCAATGGTTTGCCCCCTTTGGCATCCGCATTGCCTTCACCCGCCTAGGAGTATTTGTGGCCATGGTATTTATCTCCCTGCCCTTCATTGTCCGCACCCTTCAACCCGTTTTACAGGAGTTAGAACCGGGAGTAGAAGAGGCAGCCCGCTCCCTAGGTGCAGATGCTCAACAAATCTTTTTTCGCGTCATTTTTCCCCCCTTAATTCCCCCCATTCTCACGGGAGTTGCCTTAGGATTTTCGCGGGCTGTGGGAGAATATGGCTCTGTCGTGTTGATTTCTTCAAGTATTCCCTTTCGGGATTTAATTGCACCGGTTTTAGTCTTTCAACGGTTGGAACAGTACGATTATGGCGGCGCAACGGTGATCGGAACCGTCTTGTTACTGGCTTCCCTCGTTTTACTTTTCATTATTAATCAACTCCAACAATGGGGGAGACGCTATGCCATCCGTTAATGCTGCCCAATCTCAAAAATGGGGATTAATCGCGATCGCCCTTTGCTACCTCGCTTTAGTCTTAGTAACCCCCGCTTTAGTGGTGTTTTTTGAAGCCTTCCATGATGGCCTAGGGGGTTTTCTCGCCGCCCTGCAAACCCGCAACTTCCATAAAGCCATGGAATTGACATTGATCGCCACAGCGATCACCATTCCCCTCAATACCTTGTTTGGTCTCTGTGCGGCTTGGGTGATTGCCCGCAACCGTTTCCCTGGTCGCGCCCTGTTAATAAGCATCATTGATTTACCCTTCTCCATTTCCCCCGTCGTCGCTGGTTTAATGTTGGTCTTGCTCTACGGGGAACGGATGGGCTGGTTAGGGCCTTTGTTCGCAAGTATAGGGATTAAAATTATCTTTGCGCTACCTGGCATTGTATTAGCGACAATTTTTGTCACCTTACCCTTTGTGGCGCGGGAAGTGATTCCAGTGCTAGAAGATTTAGGCCCCGAACCGGAAGAAGCGGCTCGGACGTTGGGAGCGAATGATTGGCAAACATTTTGCCGGGTGATTTTGCCGAATATTCGCTGGGGGTTGATTTATGGAATTTTGCTCACCAATGCGCGGGCTTTGGGAGAATTTGGAGCCGTGGCAGTTGTGTCCGGCAGTATTCTCGGCAGGACTGCAACGTTACCGATTTTTGTGGAGCAATCCTACCAAAACTATCAATCTGTCACTGCATTTAGTGCCGCTTTAGTTTTAGCGGGTCTAGCGGTTTTGATGTTGATTGGCAAGGCAGTGCTAGAAACCTATTATTTGAAGCGATCGCCTTCCCATTAACCATCGAGATCTTGACGTAAACTTTTAACCAACTTTCAAACAACAAGAGGAGCATTATGGGCATTATTGTTGAAGATATTTCCAAACAGTTTGGTCACTTTCAAGCTTTGGATCATGTGGATTTAGTGGTTCCCGATGGTAAATTGGTGGCGTTGTTGGGGCCATCTGGATCGGGCAAGTCTACGCTGTTGCGGGCGATCGCCGGTTTGGAAGCCCCGGATCAGGGCAAAATCTGGATCAATGGTCAAGAAATGACCCATCTCAACGTACAGGAGCGGCAAATTGGCTTTGTGTTCCAACATTACGCCCTGTTTAAACATTTAACGGTGCGGCAAAATATCGCTTTTGGTTTGGAGATTCGCAAGGTGAAGGGGACAGAAGTACGCCGCCGGGTGAATGAATTATTGGACTTGATTCAATTGCAGGGGTTAGGCGATCGCTATCCCGCCCAACTGTCTGGCGGTCAACGGCAACGGGTGGCTTTAGCCCGGGCTTTAGCCGTACAACCGCAAGTTTTATTATTAGATGAACCCTTTGGGGCCCTCGATGCTCAAGTACGGAAAGATCTGCGCCGCTGGTTGCGGGATTTGCACCATCAAGTTAATTTAACCAGTGTATTTGTCACCCATGATCAAGAGGAAGCGATGGAAGTGGCGGATGAGATTGTGATTATGAATGAGGGTCGGATTGAACAGGTGGGAACACCCCAGGCGGTTTATGATCATCCTGTTACGCCCTTTGTGATCAAATTTGTGGGGGAAGTGAATATTTTGCCCAGTGGTCTCCATCGCACCTATCCCCAGGCGGGTTCTTCTGTATTTGTCCGTCCCCACGCCATTAAAATCCAATCGGAACAGACAGCGACGAGTTTAGCGGCAACCATTACCCATGTGGTTTATCGCGGCTGGGGGGTACAGGTGGAGTTAATCTTGGGCGATCGCATTCCCTTGACGGCACAGTTAGATCGCCAGGAGTGGGAAGCCTTGGGGGTGGCGATGGGAGAAACAGTAGAGGTGGAATTGCGGGAGGCGATCGCCTTTACCGAGGCTCAAGAGCAGCGGGCGAATTCCCCTCTATTGCTGAAGTATATCAACCCATGGGGGCCACAAACTGTAGGGGCGAAAAATTTTTCGCCCTCCCCAAACTTTCGCCCTCAAGGTTAGGGAATCAACCCCGCACGACGGTAATTTTGCGCCCTGTGGCGGTGACGGCCTCCTCACAAGTGGTGCGCTCCTCAATGTCCGGCAACCCAGAGCGGCGATCGAAAATCACTAACCATCCCCAATCCAATCCCAAACCCGCTAAATAATCATCAATCTGCTCTAACCCTTCCGGTAGGGGATCGCGCCTGCCATCGCGCCATACTTTTAATTCGATGGCGATCGCCACTTCCCCATAACGCAGATATAAATCCATGCGCCGGGAGGCGATCGCATATTCCCGTTCCAACGTCCCCCCCCCATTCACGACCCGATGGAGAAACGCCATCATCACCAAATGGGGGGCAATTTCATGGTAGGGCGCACTTTTCAATAAGGG
>RECT01000032.1 GCA_007693875.1 Spirulina sp. DLM2.Bin59 | reverse complement strand
CCCCATCCAAACGGCTCCCCTTCAGGCAGGCATGGGAGAGATCCACCCCCACCAAACTTGCCCCGGCCAAATTGACCCGCTCCAAAACAGCATTGGCGAGGTCTTGATCATTGAGGTTAACCCCGGCCAAGGTTTTGACTGTGCCGGTGCGAATTGCAGCAATATCCATAGGGGTTGGGGGAGGTGTTCGGAAAATACGACTTACGAGAGAGGGACTCTCCCCGTCAGTATAGAACTAACGACAGCATCTGTAGAAGCCCCTCAGTCCCGGCTGACGGTTTCCCAGCATTCTCATTGATAAAGTAGATCCCACGGAGTAATCAAAAGTTATGGCAAAAGTTGTTGGAATTGACCTCGGCACGACAAACTCCTGTGTTGCTGTGATGGAGGGCGGCAAGCCTACCGTCATTGCCAACGCTGAAGGCTTCAGAACGACCCCCTCTGTGGTGGCCTATGCCAAAAATGGCGATCGCCTCGTTGGTCAAATCGCCAAACGCCAAGGGGTAATGAACCCCACCAATACCTTCTATTCTGTGAAACGCTTCATCGGGCGGAAACACGGAGAAGTCAACGTCGAAACCACCGAAGTTTCCTATAAAGTCCTCCAAGACAGCAACGGCAACGTCAAAATTGACTGCCCCGCCCTCAATAAACAATTCGCCCCGGAAGAAATTTCCGCCCAGGTGCTGCGCAAACTGATCGAAGATGCCAGCAAGTACCTTGGCGAAACGGTGACGCAAGCCGTGATTACCGTACCGGCATATTTTAATGACTCCCAACGCCAAGCCACCAAAGACGCGGGTAAAATCGCGGGGGTGGAAGTGCTGCGGATCATCAACGAACCCACCGCCGCCTCCCTCGCCTACGGCTTGGATAAAAAGAGCAACGAAACGATCCTCGTTTTTGACCTTGGGGGCGGGACGTTTGACGTGTCGATCCTGGAAGTGGGCGACGGCGTATTTGAAGTGCTGTCCACCTCTGGGGATACCCATTTAGGGGGGGATGACTTCGATAAAAAAATTGTTGATCACCTGGCGGAAACCTTCAAAAATACCGAAGGCATTGATCTCCGCAAGGATAGCCAAGCCCTGCAACGGCTCACCGAAGCCGCTGAAAAAGCCAAAATCGAGCTTTCCAGCGTCACCCAATCGGAAATCAACCTCCCCTTCATCACCGCCACCCAGGACGGCCCCAAACACCTAGACATGAGCCTGACTCGTGCGCAATTTGAGGAACTCTGCGCCGATCTGATCGATCGCTGCCGGATTCCGGTGGAAAATGCGGTGCGGGATGCCAAGCTGGATAAAAGCGCGATTAATGAGATCGTCCTCGTGGGGGGTTCGACTCGGATTCCTGCCATTAAAGAGGTGGTGAAAAAGGTTTTGGGTAAAGAACCCAATCAAACCGTCAACCCTGATGAGGTGGTGGCCGTCGGTGCTGCCATTCAAGGGGGTGTGTTAGCCGGGGAAGTGAAGGATATCCTCCTGTTGGATGTTACGCCCCTTTCTTTAGGTGTGGAAACCCTGGGCGGCGTGATGACGAAAATCATCCCCCGCAACACGACGATCCCCACGAAAAAATCGGAGGTCTTCTCCACCGCCGTTGATGGTCAAACCAATGTGGAAATCCACGTTCTCCAAGGGGAGCGGGAAATGTCCAAGGACAACAAGAGCTTGGGAACGTTCCGCCTCGATGGGATTCCCCCCGCTGCTCGGGGTGTGCCGCAAATTGAAGTCACGTTTGATATTGATGCCAACGGGATTTTAAACGTCACCGCCAAGGATAAGGGGACGGGTAAAGAGCAATCCATCAGTATCACGGGTGCTTCGACGCTGCCGGATACGGAAGTGGAGCGGATGGTACGGGAAGCGGAAGCCAATGCTACTGCTGATAAGGAGCGCCGGGAGAAAATCGATCGCAAGAACCAAGCGGATTCCCTGGTTTACCAAGCGGAAAAACAAATCACCGAATTGGGCGATAAGATCTCCGGGTCTGACAAGGAAAAAGCGGAGGCTTTGATCAAGGATCTGCGGGAAGCAGTGCAAACGGAGAATGATGAAAAAATTCAAACCGTGATGCCGGAATTGCAACAGGTGCTCTATAGCATTGGCAGCAGTGTTTACCAAGATGCTGCTGGTGCGGCGGGCGCACCGGGGGCGGAAGGCCCTCAGGATGGCCCTGGCGCGACGGGTGGCGGTTCCTCTGATGGTGGCGATGATGTCATTGATGCGGAGTTCTCTGAAACGAAGTAGGATTTAATCCTTTCTACCCCCCTGAATTCAGGGGGGTTTTTTGTTTATGGTGATTGGCTTGATGGGATGCCCAATGTGTGTGGGGGCGAAAGGTTGCTCAATCAATGGTGCGTCAGCCGTGACGCTGCTCTTTTGCGTCCTGGGTTATCAATCTGACGCACCCTACGATTCAATGGTAGGGTGCGTCAGACCGGATCAATGATGATGTTGATGGTTGAATTGTGTCTGACGCACCGATCATTAGCATAATGAGTCTTAACCTGCGGAATGGAAGAGAAAAAGGCTGTATGGTCTCAAATTTTGCAGATCTCGATCCTGATTTAAAACATGAACAGTCAACTGGCGGCATCATTGGCGACAGCGGTTTCAGCTTTACCTTTTGAGGATTTCCAAATCTTTCAGGAGGTTCTCCTGGGCAATATGGTTAAAACAACATCGGGACTAGCGGGGGGTCATGCCTGTATTCGCAATACGCGCATTGCGGTCTGGACTTTGATTTCTTTGGCTCAACAGGGTATGAGTGAGGCGGCATTACTTAACAATTTTCCTGGATTAACGCCTTTAGATTTATTGGCGGCTCGGATTTATTACCAAACTCATTTGGTAGAAATTGATGCCTTGATCGCTTCCCACCATAGTGAGGAATAAACCGATTTTTATCGTTCGAGAGTATTTCTGATGACCAATGTGCGTGGGGGCGAAAGGTTTTTGTGCCTCCGGCAGGCTTGCGCCAACGCCCCTACAGGGCTTGAATTTTGATCACAATGCCCTCACCCTAAATTTTCTAGGGATGCTCTATCTCTGTTCATCAATGATCTGGGCTGTTGTAAGGATTTCATGACATCGTATCCAGTTTTCACCATTGGCGATCGCCTCTTTGATGGCAAT
>RECT01000033.1 GCA_007693875.1 Spirulina sp. DLM2.Bin59 | reverse complement strand
GGGCTTGACTTATCCGCCGGGGGGGCGATCGCTTCTATTTTTTCTTTGGCGCACCCATGGCCCCAGGAACCACCGTTGCCCCCGCCGATCGCCGGGAGGAATTAGCAAACCTGTTCCAAGGTTGGGCGGAACCCGTCCAAAATTTAATCAAACATTTAAACCCCCTGGAAACCAACCGCCTCGAAATTGGTGATTTAGATCCCCTCGATCGCCTCGTCCGGGGTCGCGTTGCCCTCTTGGGGGATGCGGGCCATGCCACCACCCCCACCCTGGGCCAGGGGGCCTGCCAAGCCTTAGAAGATGCCGTCATCCTCACCCGCTACCTCGTCACCACGACGATCAGCATCCCCGATGCCCTCCAACGCTACGAAAACGCCCGCAAAGAGCGCACCGCCAATCTTGTCCTCAAGGCCCGTAAACGCACGGGCATCATCTACGGCAAAGATCCCGCTGCTACGGAAAGTTGGTATCAACAGCTTGCCCAGGAAGTACCCAGTGATGTGACGGGGGCGATCGCCGACATCATCCTCACCGGCCCCCTCGGTTAAATTGCCCTCACCCCCGGCCCCTCTCCCAAAGGTGGGAGAGGGGAGTAGGGGAGGGCGAAAAATTTTTCGCCCCTACAAATTCCGTTGCCCGTTCCCCATTGCCCATTCCCCATTCCCCATTCCCTATCCCTAAGACAACAAACGATTCTCCACGGCAAACCGGGAGAGGTTCGCCCGGTTATTGGTTTGGGTTTTCCGCAAGAGATTACTGACGTACTTCTCAATGGTGCGGGGGCTGAGGTGGAGGGTTTTGCCAATGTCGCTATTGGAGAGGCCATGGGCCAGGAGTTGTAATACCTGTTGCTCCCGATCCGTCAATTCCTCAATATTTGCCAACCGAGCCGCCTCGTCAATATCCATAGCAGGGGCAGGGGAATTGAGGGGGATGGCCGGTGTGCCGGGATGGGGAAAGCGGATCTCATTTTGGACAATTTGCGCCCGCTCCAACAGACCCCGCACCACCGCCAGCAATTCCTCCATCTCAAAGGGCTTCGGCAAATAGGCATCACAGCCCACCCGATAGCCCTGGATGCGATCGCTCGTCTCATTGCACTCGGTTAGGAAAATCACCGGAATGAGGCGATATTCCGGCCGTTGGCGCACCTTTTTAACGAATTCATAGCCATTGAGCCGGGGCATTTTAATATCCGCCACGATCAAATGGGGATGGTAGGCGTTGACCTTTTCCAAGGCCTCTGCCCCATCCACCGCCGGAATGACGCTATAGCCGCCAAACTCTAAAGAATCCGCGATCGCCTGGCGAATCCCCGCATTATCATCAGCCACTAAAATCAGCAACGGCATGGTATTGCTACCTCCCGCGATGTTTATACCCGCCAAGCCACCTTCAACGTTTGGGGATCAGCAAAACTGCCCACAATGAACAAACCGCGATCATTCGCGTTAAGGTGGCGTAAAATTTTGTAGATTGTTTCGATTTCGCCCGCTTGTTGAACCGCCGTGGCTAAATCACTGATGGAGATCGGTTCCCTTTGTTGTTGTAACACTTGCACAACCTGATTTTGCAGGGCCAACACAGAAGCCGCTGCTTTTTTCCCGGCTTCTACCCCCGGTTGATGGTAAGCATTAACGTTTACCAAACTGGCATAGAAGCCCACCGCTCGTTCATAGAGGGCAATGAGCGCCCCCACGGTGGCGGCATCGACCCGCTCGACGGTAATCGTGATCGAATCCCGTTTATTTTCATAGAGGGCTTGCCTTGTCCCTTGGAGCAATCCCGATAGATAGTCCCCGCTGGTAATCCCCGGCTCCACCTCAACAGGTTGGCCGCCATCGGCTAACACTTCGATAAAGGTGGCAAAGAAGTTGGGCACGCCTTCCCGCAGTTGTTGAACGTAGGCATGTTGATCCGTGGAGCCTTTATTGCCATAAACGGCAATGCCCTGATAAACGGTTTCGCCATCGAGGTCTTTTTCTTTCCCTAAAGACTCCATCACCAACTGCTGCAAGTAGCGGCTGAACAGGGCAAGGCTATCTTTATAGGGCAAAATTACCATATCTTTTGCGCCCTTGCCATTACCTGCAAAATACCAGGCAAAGGCTAATAAAGCAGCGGGGTTTTGGCGTAAATCTGCGATGCGGGTGGCATCATCCATCACCTTGGCCCCCTGGAGGAAGGCGGTGATGTCAATGCCTTGGAGGGCGGCGGCCACTAGGCCGACGGCGGACATTTCGGAGGTGCGCCCCCCGATCCAGTCGTACATGGGGAAGGTGGTGAGCCAGTTTTCCCCTTTGGCGATCGCCTCCAGTTTTGAACCCTCCCCGGTAATCGCCACCGCGTAACGGGGAAAATCGAGGCCTTTGGCTTGGTAGGCGGCTTGGATTTCCACCATGCCGTTGCGGGTTTCCGGTGTGCCGCCGGATTTGGAGATGACGAGGACAAGGGTGCTGGTGAGGCGATCGCCCAAGGTTGCCAGGATGCGCTCAATGCCAGCGGGGTCGGTGTTGTCGATGAAATGGAGATTGAGGGGGGGATCAACGGGGGCGAGGGCCTGGGCCACGAATTGCGGCCCCAAAGCAGAGCCGCCAATACCGATGGAGAGAATATCGGTAAATTTGGGGGCGTGGGGGGGTTTGATTTGGCCGCTATGGACGGCCTTGGTAAAAGTGGCGATCGCCCCCAATGTATCGGTAATGGCGGCTTGCAATTCCGGCGCGGGGGCGAGATCAGGGTTGCGGAGCCAGTAATGGCCCACCATGCGGTCTTCATCAGGATTGGCGATCGCCCCCGCTTCTAACGCATCCATGGCTTGAAAGGCTTGGTCAAACTTGGGCAGCATCGCCTTGAGGAAAAAGTCATCAAAGCGCATCCGGCTGATATCGAGGTACAGGCCGAGGTCGGCGTGAACATACAACCAATCTTGATAGCGTTGCCACAGCGCGGCGGAATCCATAATCACCTTCTCTCTCATATCTCTTTCCCAGTTTACGGCACAGCTAGAGATCCCTAGCATGGCGATGGGATTTTTCAAGAATTTTGATGGGATCAAAAGCGGCGGCTGCGCTCAATGGCGTAGTAAATCCCAGAGGCGATCGCACTCAGCAGCAATAGCCAGAGGATGCCACCGGGCAAAAAGG
>RECT01000034.1 GCA_007693875.1 Spirulina sp. DLM2.Bin59 | reverse complement strand
ACAAGTAAACCGCAGAGATAGACTTGATGGTTTTGGCAATCTCAATAGGTGCGGTGTTGACTATTCCATGGCCTTTCCGCAACGGTTAGAAATTCTCCTCAGAGTGGAAAGAATCGGCAGCTTCTGCATCTACAGACTCCTGGCGATGGATGCGGATGGTTTGCAACCTTGGCCCCTGAGCAGCCCACACCGTTAGTTCTAAAGGGCCATAGGTGAGGGTTTCCCCTTGGTGGGGGATTTTTTGGAAATGGTAAAGGAGAAAGCCGCTCAGGGTCTGGTATTCGTCGGTAAAAGGCAGATCTAAACCGAGGAGATCATTCACTTCTTCAAGATCCAACTGAGCCGGGACTAAAAAAGTTTGGTCATCGACGGGATGAATCCCCGCAGTCTGATCCTCAGGAATCCCCACATCATCACCGATAATCTCGGCAATGACATCATTGAGCGTCACCAGGCCCGCTGTGCCGCCAAACTCATCCATGACCATCACCATTTCCAGGTGCGATCGCTGCATCAGGGTTAACAGTTCATTGAGGGGAATCCCTTCCGCCACAAATCGGGCGGGTTTCACCCAAGGCCGGATCGCCATATCGGGGCTGAGGCCATTTTCTGCTAAGGGTAGGGCTAAATCCTTAAAATCAATAATCCCAACAATGTCATCCAGGGAATCCCCGGTGAGGGGATAGCGAGAGTAACCTGTTTTCACCAACAGATCGAGCAACTCCCCAAAGGTAGCGCTGTGGTGGAGGGCAGTGAGTTGGGTGCGGGGCACCATCACTTCAACGGCGGTGACTTCCCCAAAGGCAAAGACATTTTTGAGCAATTCCCGCTCTTCTACTTCTAAGCCAGTGGATTCCTGTTCGGTGGTGATGATCAGTTGTAATTCTTCAGGGGTGACGCGGTTATACCAGCCTTGGCCGCTGTACTGGACGCCACCCATCTGTAAAAGCCAACGGGTGGATTGGTTGAGAATCCAGATGAAGGGGTTGAAGAAGCGGGCGATCGCCAAACTGGGGGGGGCCAGGAAGCGGGATAGCTGCTCAGAATAGCGTAGGGCTAAGGATTTGGGGCAGAGTTCCCCGAGGACAATTTGGAAATAAACGAGACTAAAAAACGCTAGGGGGGTGGCGAGGGAATGGGCCAACACCCCCTGTCCCCAGAGGGGCAGGGGCAGCAGGCTAATCAGATGGCGGATCAGGAGGGCGATCGTCCCTTCGCCAATCCACCCCAGGGCAAGGCTGGAAAGGGTGATCCCGATTTGAGTGGTGGAGAGAAATCGCTCAATGCGATTTTGCAAAGCCTGCACCATCCGGGCTTGGAGATCCCCCGATTCCGCCAGTTGGGTGATGCGCGATCGCCGCACCGAAACGATCGCAAATTCCGCCGTTACAAAAAAAGCATTAATGGCAATCAGCAGCACCACCGACAGCAAACGCAGCCCTAAACCTTCCGTAGTTAAGGTAGAGGGGGTGGCAACGGCAAAGAGACCGATGAACAACGGTAAGGTCATTACGCCAATGGGGGAAAGACCATCATCGCATCACCGGGATGGCGGAAACCGTCAACTGGAGGTTTTGATCAGGATAGTCCGTGAGGGTGAGGGTGAGGGTTTCCGACTCATCGAGGAGGGCGGTGGGAATGCGAATCGTGCCGTTGAAGGTTTGGCCATTGGCGGGGAGTTCCCCCGGCAGCCCATCGGTAATGGCACTGAGCGATCGCCCCCGTTGATCCCGAATTTCCAGAAAACTATAGAGAAACTGCACCGCTGCACTACTCTCATTTTTCAAATTAACATCTAACAGCAAAGCACCATCCCGTTGGGCAGCATTGGTAATCGCCAACGTAATACCCTGATCCGCTCCGATGATCTGATCAAAGTTGGCGCGACTGGTGGTATCGTCACCCTCTGGTTCCGGTTCAGGCTCTGGTTCCGGGGTGGGGGGTTCAGGAACTTGGTTTTGGCCGCGAATGATCTTTTCTGCTGCCTTGATTAACTCAGCTTCATCGAGGAGAATACTCAACTCAGTTTCGGGATTCTGTTCGGTACCGATGGTGGCAGCATTGGGGTTGGTGAGTCGTTGGGAAGGACTGACATCAGGTTGGCTCACCCCCTTGAGGGCAACATCCCCCATGATATAGGCAAACCATCCTGAAGCGGCACCTGCCCCAGCCATCAGCAATAACAACACAATGGTGAGGATGATTGTGGGTTGAATTTTCATGATTGGGGGGGGCGATCGCTGTGGCCCAAAGGACAAATTACCAGAGCAAAATTGCCCCCATTATAGCGATCCTATGGCCCTTCTGAACATAAAGACCGCAGGAGTTCGTCGGGCCAGGATGGTGCGAGATCCCCAGAGAGCCATGCCCCACCCTGGGAATGGGGGCGATCGCCCCCCCATTCATTGCCAAAACCCTAGAACCCTTGAGCCAAACCCCCTATAATGGAAAAATTCCCAGGGTTGGCCGAGCGGTTGAGGCAGCGAACTCATAATTCGCCTAAGACAGGTTCAACTCCTGTACCCTGGATGGTTAGCGAATGGGATTAAGCCAAAACTCGCCACCGGGCAAAGGTTGGTTCGGATTCGTCAATGCTGGCTGCGTCCGGAGGCTGGAATTGTAAGGATTGGGCAGATCCGGGGTGCGTAAAATCGGGCCGTTGCTGTACTGCTGCATCATCAGGTCTTGATAGATGCCATGGACAATGGAGGCATCTCGATTAATTTCTACTTCCGGAAAACCCACTAAGCCAAACATGAAATCAATCTGTCGGCCAATGGTGAAGGTGGTGGAAAAAGTATCTTGAGAACTAAAGGTAATCCCCCGATCAAAGGCCTCCGTCCAAGTGCGCAGCGTCACCGGCCGGGGATTGGTTTGTTGGGCCAGGGCCGGGAGGGAACTCCCGATTAAACCCCCAATACAACTGGCGATCGCCACCATCAAGCGCATATTCATCAATATTTTTCTCCCTAATTGAGCTTTCTAATTGAGCTTTTTTGAGCGTGGCTCCATAGCGCCATTTTAGCCGTTGATTTCCCCGGCCAAAATATCAATCCCCATCCGCCTCTGGCTTCGGTGGTTTATTAATTTGGGGGGCCGGCGGGGGCGCAGGGGCCGCTGCTGGCGCCGGGGCGGGTACTGCTGCCGG
>RECT01000180.1 GCA_007693875.1 Spirulina sp. DLM2.Bin59 | reverse complement strand
CCGCCTGATCCAATATCGCCGCAATCCGCCGCTGCTCCTCAATCGGCGGCAACGGAATAGATAAATTACCAGCACGATTTGCTGATAATTCAATTTGGTTTGTAGAGCCTGTATAACTATTTTCAATTTCTGCTTGGCACTCAGGAGCAAGCAACCAATAAAACAGATATTTATAAAAAAGCTCTGATTCTTTAACTCTAAATAAATTAATGTGTGAATCTACAATGAAAATATTTTCTGGTTCTTTGTCAACATAAGCAGGCCGTCCAAGAGTTCCAGTTCCAGTTCCATTTAGTAAAACATCTCCTTTCTTCAACCTGAATTTATCTTGATATTTTAACGTAAATTCATCGCTGACCGTAGGGCATTTTTCCCAAAGAATTTTATCTATTTGAACGTGTGCAGATTTAACTAATTTTGCAGTGCCATTTGGATCATAGATTGGTGTTTTTCCGCGACTAACCATGTGGCAGCAACTTGCTATTTTTACTTTTTTATAACTCATTTTAAGTAGGGTGGGCACTGCCCACCAAAGACATTTTAACAACCCTACAGATTCAGAAACCGGGTTTCTTGCACCGCCTCATTTTCCCACAACATCCTCCCAGAAACCCGGTTTCCGCCTCCCTCCCCCCAACAGGCGGCAGAGCCGCCCAATGCCCATGCCATGGCAGAGCCATGGCACGAGATGAACGAGATTTAACGGATCGTCTGTACCGTCAACACCTGAGGCGGTGAGGCATCCGGGGGATAGGCAAAATCCACCTGCACCCGCCGCGAACCCCCAGGGGGTAACGTAATCGTCGCTAAAGGTTCCCCCTTTTGGCCGCGACGGTGAACGATGTGATAAAAGCGGTTTTGAGCGCGGCCCCCATCATCCTCATAGCGGACTTGCACCGTCCCCCGGAAAAACACCTGGCGGGGCAATGGCTCAAAAAATCGCAACCCATTGCTAAAATCATCCTGCTTAATCGGCGTTTCCAGAGCGATCGTCACCGTCCGGGGTTGGTTCGTCGGGTTATGCAACGGCAGATCAAGACTGTATTGAATGCCATAGTTACCATGGGCATAATAGGCCGTGTCAGGATACCGCACCACCATTTCCGCACTCTGCACCTGGCCCGTCCCCATCCGGCCCCGATGCAACAGGCTCAATCCATAGGAAATCGCCCCACCCACCGGGGGAATCGCGAGATTAGTCCCCCCCTCATCCGTCAGCCGTGCCTGCCATTGGGAACCGATCGCCACCCCCGCCACCCGGCCATAGAAAAAGGGGCCCTCCACCTGATCCGGAGGAGTAGCGGCGCGATCGCGCGGCCCCGCCACATCACTATTGCTCAATAAATTGCGCCATTCCCCCAAATTGGGGGGCCGCTCTCCCCCTTGGCCATTAGAGGGGGCAAACTGCGCCAAACTCGCTAAATAAAGAGGGCCATTGCTATTCATGCGGATATAGGTCGATCGCCCATTTAACGGCGGCTCCAACTCCCGCACCGGAATCGGCACATTGAGCAGCAATTGATATTGTCGGGGCCGCACCAACACCCGCAGAGGTAAAGAAGACTGCAACCGGCCCCGAATTAAATCACTCATCACCCGACTCCCCGGCCCCGCAAAAACCTGACCATGGGGATTTTCCACAAAAGGAGCCATTTCCCGAAAAGGAGCATCAGGCTGGCTGAGATAGCTAGCTCCGGAGAGGAAATCAACGAAAATCGGCTGATCCGTGGGATTGTAAGCCAACACCGCCATATAGAGGGTGCGAAGATCTTCAGGATCATCAGCCCGGGCGATGTGGTGGGCAAAGATATCAAACCGACCGGCAGCAAAACGGTAGTTTAAATGGGCGGTGGGGTGTGCTTTCCCTTCCCCTGGGAACGTAGAGAGGAGAATGCCCGGCTCTAGCACCAATTCCGGGCTGTTGCTGTTGAAAACGGGGACTTGATCCAAACTGCTGGGCAGGGGACGCACAGCGGGCTGCGATCGCAGCACCTCCTGCGGTTCTGGGGGCGTAGCTTGGGCAATGAGAGCCGGCGGAGTGGCGAGGAGACTAAACAACATGATCATTGAGGGCAAGAATAACGCTCCATTTTAGAGGGGAGATCGCCCCCTTGCCCTGAAGGAGTGGGCAGATTGCTAAATGGCTCTAGGGGATGCCCACTCTCCCCAGGAAAAGCGCACCCCCTCCCTTCTTTCGCTATCCTCAACATAATTGCCATTCTCCAGAACTTCATGACCGCTGCCAACTTCACCTGTCCCATCCCCATCGAGCAATACCCCACCGTTCTCCTCGCCCACGGGGGCGGCGGCAAGCTGATGCAGCAACTCATTACCAAAATGTTTGCCCCCACCTTCACCGTCGCCGGGCAAAACCCCACCCACCATGATTCCGTTGCCCTGACCATGCCCCCGGGCCGCATCGCCTTCACCACCGATTCCTACGTGATCCAACCCCTGTTTTTTCCCGGCGGTGATATCGGCTCCCTCGCCATCCATGGCACCGTTAATGATCTCGCCATGAGCGGAGCGCGGCCCCTCTACCTCAGCGTCGGGTTCATCCTCGAAGAAGGGCTGCCGATGAAAACCCTCTGGTATATCGTCCAGTCCATGCAGCGGGCGGCCCGGCGGGCTGGCGTGCGCATCGTCACCGGAGATACCAAAGTTGTGGATCGGGGCAAAGGCGATGGTATTTTTATCAATACCAGCGGCGTAGGCGTGATTGAACACCCCTACGACATTAGCCCCACCAGCGTTTGCCCCGGTGATGCGATTTTGCTCAGTGGCGATCTGGGCCGCCATGGCATTGCGATTATGGCCAAGCGGGAGGGGTTGAACTTTGAAACGACGATTAAGAGCGATTCTGCCCCAGTCCATGAGCCAGTGCTCCAAATGCTCAAGGCTGGCATTGAAATCCATTGTTTACGGGACTTAACGCGGGGAGGGTTGGGCAGTGCCTTAAATGAAATTGCCGCCGGGGCTGGTGTGGCGATCCAAGTGGAAGAAGCCCTGATTAGCATTCCCCCCGATGTCCAGGGGGCCTGCGAAATTCTCGGCCTTGACCCCCTCTATGTGGCCAACGAGGGGCGATTTATCGCGATCGTCCCCTTCCACTGTGCCGAGCAGGCCTTAAAAATTCTCCGCCATTACCACCCCGAAGCGGAATGTATTGGCACAGTGGTGGGGAGGAGCGATCGCACCCTCGGCCGCGTCACCCTCCAAAGCCGCATCGGTGCGGGGCGGCTCCTTGATCTCCTCAGTGGTGAACAACTGCCCCGCATTTGTTAAGTGCTAGATAAACAATCTCAAGGTTGCTTTTGTTCACAATCATTCATTAATAAAGTCGTCAATTGTTGAATGATTCTAAACATCAGTGCAGTTTTGCCAAGGGAGATGACACAATACCCCTAGAAAACCTGCACTGAGGATAAATCGTTCAAAGCTTTTTGTTGTTGGTTGTGGCGATTATGCTGGATGCTTCGCGTCGCGCCTTCATGATCAAGCCACACCCTAGCCATCCACTCAGATTTTTGCAGAGGGCATGGACATTTTAGCCATGCACCTGTGATCCAGCATTTACAGTGGATTTCTTTCTTTCTCGTCGTTTCAAGGGGAATACCCATGTCAACTACTGCCCCCCCCGCCAAGCCCGCTCAAGCTGCACCGAAGGCGGGTCAGACCGATAAGCGCTTCAAAATCCTCGACATCACCATGAAGCGGAATCACTACCGCCAAGATGCCCTCATTGAAGTGCTCCATAAAGCCCAAGAATCCTTTGGCTTTCTCGAATTGGATGTTTTAGAGCATGTTGCCCGTGGTTTAAAACTGCCCCTCAGCCGCGTCTATGGCGTGGCCACGTTTTATCATCTCTTCTCCCTCAAACCCAGCGGCAAACACAGTTGCATCGTTTGCACCGGTACGGCTTGCTATGTCAAGGGCAGCGGCAAAATTGTCGAAGCCATTGCTGAGGATCTCGGCATCAGCGTCGGCGGCACCACCCCCGATGGACAAATCTCTCTCGCTACGGCTCGCTGTATTGGGGCCTGTGGCATTGCTCCCGCCGTCGTTTTTGATGGGGAAGTGAAGGGCAAACTGGATGCGCCAACAGTGTTAGCCCGCTTGGCGACTCTGAAAGATCAGCAGGAGGCATGATGGATTTAACAGAACTGAAAGCGTTAGCAGTGGCCGAAAAGGCCAAGTTCAAACCCCTACGGGTGCATTGTTGCACCTCCACCGGCTGCCAAGCGGCCCAATCTTTGGAGGTGAAAAACAATTTAGCCCAGGCGATTAAGGATAAGGGTCTGGGCGATCGCGCCGAAGTGGTGGGTGTGGGCTGTATGGGCTTCTGTGGCCGCGGCCCTTTGGTGCAATTTGCCCATGATGATCAATTGTTTGAAACCGTCACCCCGGATCAAGCCGAGGCGATTGTCGATGTCCTGGCGGGGGGGGAGGCGGATCTCATTAAAGGCGACCCCGAACACCCCTTCTTTAGTCGGCAATTCCACATTGTCCGCAAAAACAGCGGCAACATTAACCCCGATCGCATTGAGGACTATATTGCCGTCGGTGGCTACCAATCCCTTTATAAAGCCCTGTTTGAAATGTCCCCCGCTGAGGTGGTGGCGGAAATTACCGCCAGTGGCCTGCGGGGGCGCGGCGGCGGCGGGTTCCCCACGGGGATCAAATGGGCAACGGTGGCGAAGATGCCCGAAGGTCAGAAGTATGTGATCTGTAATGGGGATGAGGGAGATCCGGGGGCCTTTATGGATCGCTCGGTGTTGGAAAGTGACCCCCATTTAGTCCTCGAAGGGATGGCGATCGCCGCCTATGCCGTCGGCGCAAACCATGGCTATATCTACGTCCGGGCGGAATATCCCCTAGCGATCCAACGCCTCGAAACCGCCATTAAACAGGCGAAAAGGTATGGCATCCTCGGCAGTCAAATCTTCGACTCCCCCTTTGATTTCAAAATTGACATCCGCATCGGGGCCGGAGCCTTTGTCTGTGGGGAAGAAACCGCCCTGATCCATTCCATCGAAGGCAAACGGGGCAATCCTCGCCCCCGTCCCCCCTATCCCGCCCAAGATGGTCTCTGGCATTGCCCCACGCTAATTAACAACGTGGAAACCTACGGTAATATCACCGCAATTGTTGAAAAAGGTGCGGCATGGTTTAGCGGCATTGGCACCGAAAAAAGTAAGGGGACGAAAATTTTCGCCCTCACCGGCAAGATCCGCAACAACGGCCTGATTGAGGTTCCCATGGGGATCACGCTGCGGGAAATTGTCGAAGAAATGGGGGGCGGCGTTCCCGATGGGACGATTAAAGCGGTGCAAACCGGTGGCCCCTCCGGCGGTTGCATCCCCGCCCACCTCCTTGATACTCCTGTTGATTATGACTCCCTCACCAAAGTGGGTTCAATGATGGGGTCAGGGGGCATGGTGGTGATGGACACCGGCACGAGCATGGTGGAGGTGGCGCAGTTCTATATGGATTTCTGCCAGGAAGAAAGCTGTGGCAAGTGCGTTCCCTGCCGAGCGGGAACGGTGCAACTCCATGCGATGCTGACGCGGTTGCTCAAAAAACAGGCAACCCTCGCCGACCTGGAAACGATGGAGCAACTCTGCTACATGGTCAAGGAGATGAGCCTCTGTGGTTTGGGGATGACGGCCCCCAACCCGGTGCTGAGTACGTTGCAGTATTTCCGTTCTGAATATGAGGAACTCCTGCAACCCATGCCCACGATGCCAGATAACCACGCCCTCACCGTTTAGCGAAAAATGAGGGACCCCCCTTTTTAAGGGGGGCAGGGGGGATCATCCCCCCGTTGCCAACCATCAGAGTGATGATTTATGTTCTGCGAACAATGTGAACAAACCGCCAGCGGCCAAGGCTGCCATCAATGGGGGGCCTGTGGCAAAGGCCCCGACGTAAATGCGGTGCAGGATCTGTTGGTTTATTGCCTGCGGGGTTTATCGGTGGTGGCGATCGCCGCCCGTCAACAGGAAATTGACACCGAAGATGCGGATTTATTCATCTGTGATTGCCTGTTTGCGACGATGACCAACGTTAATTTTGACCGCAAGCGGTTTGTCCTGATGATTCGTCAGGCGATCACCTTGCGGGAAATGCTGAAGTTGGCAATGCAGCGACGGAGCAACCGAGCTCCAGTGTGGCCGGAAATTTGCAACTATGAGCCGGATTGGTCGGAAAGTCTCATTGAGCAGGGCTTTGCTAAATCCTTAGCGATGTTGCAAAAGGCGGGCAATCCTGATATTTTCGCCCTGCAATTGACGGTGATCTATGGTCTCAAGGGGATGGTGTCCTATGCCTTCCTGGCGGCGGAATTGGGCCAGGAGGATCGGGAAATTTACTATTTCTGCCAACAGGCCTTGGCGGATTTGGATCGCACGGATCTACAACTGTTGGATTGGGTGAATCTCGCCCTCAAGGTGGGGGAATTGAATTTCCGGGCCATGGAATTACTGGATCGCGGCCATACCGAAACCTACGGCCATCCAGTTCCCACCCCCGTTCCCCTCAACCCCCGCCAAGGTCAGGCGATCCTCATTTCTGGCCATGATAT
This sequence comes from Spirulina sp. DLM2.Bin59, assembly GCA_007693875.1. Taxonomy (GTDB): domain Bacteria; phylum Cyanobacteriota; class Cyanobacteriia; order Cyanobacteriales; family Spirulinaceae; genus Spirulina. The sequence goes on along the minus strand of RECT01000180.1, from coordinate 8,620 downwards.
TAAATTCCTCGCCGCCCTCCTGGAGCAAACCAAAAACACCGGGTTAACGGTCTACACCCACGGCTACCCCAAGCTCAAGACGCAATACCCCCATTTTTACGGCCATTACGGCACAGCTTGGCAGAACCAAACCAAGGACTTTGCCAAGTTCCCAGGGGCGATCGTCATGACCACCAACTGCCTGATGCCCCCCCATGACACCTACGATGAAAAAATCTTCACCGTGGGCAGTGTGGGTTATCCGGGGTTAATTCATCTGCCCATCCATGGGGGGATTCCCGATTTTGCTCCCGCCATTGCCAAATCCCTCGCTCTCCCCGGCTTCACCGTCACCGATCCCCCCCGCTCCGTCACCACCGGCTTTGCCCATAATGCCGTGATGACGGTGGCCGATACGGTGATCAACGCCGTCAAAGCGGGGCAGATTCGCCATTTCTTCCTCGTCGGCGGCTGTGATGGGGCCAAGCCCGATCGCAACTACTACACAGAGTTGGTGGAAAAAGTCCCCGATGACTGCATTGTCCTCACCCTCGCCTGTGGCAAGTTCCGCTTTTTTGACCAGCAATTGGGGGAAATTGGCGGTCTGCCTCGGTTGATGGATGTGGGGCAATGTAACGATGCCTACAGCGCGATTCAGATCGCCCTGGGGTTATCCCAGGCCCTAGGGATGGAGGTGAACGAGTTGCCCCTGTCGATGATCCTCTCCTGGTATGAGCAAAAGGCGATCGCCGTCCTGCTCACCCTCCTCCATTTGGGGATCAAAAATATTCGGCTGGGCCCAACCTTGCCCGCCTTCCTCACCCCCAACGTCTTTGCTCTGCTCTCGGAGCGGTACAACCTACAGGGCATCACCACCCCAGAGGCAGATCTTGCTGCTTGTTTGGGGCAATAACCAAACCGCTTTTTTGTTAGGAGAACACCATGTCGATTACGACCCTGAAAATTAACGGCCAAGATGTCGTCACCGAAAGCGGCAAGACCGTCCTGGCTGCCGCCAAAGAAGCGGGCATTCCCATCCCCACCCTCTGCCATTTAGAGGGGATCAGCGAGGCGGGGGCCTGTCGTCTCTGTGCTGTCGAGGTGAAGGGAACCCCCAAACTGATGGCGGCCTGTGTCACCACAGTTGCCGAAGGGATGGAAGTGGAAACCCACACCCCCAAGCTCCAAGACTACCGCCGCATGATTGTGGAGTTGTTTTTCACCGAAGGCAATCACGTTTGCTCGATCTGTGTGGCGAACGGGAATTGTGAGCTTCAGGATGCTGCCATTGAAGTCGGCATGGATCATTCCCGGTTTAACTACCGTTTCCCCGATCGCGGCATGGATCTTTCCCATAGCCAGTTCGGCATTGACCACAACCGTTGTATCCTCTGCACCCGCTGCGTGCGGGTCTGCGATGAAATCGAAGGGGCCCATGTTTGGGATGTGGGCAACCGGGGCGAAGCCTGCTACATCATTTCCGGGATGGATCAGCCCTGGGGAGAGGTGTCCGCCTGTACCGCCTGCGGTAAATGTGTGGATGCTTGCCCCACGGGAGCCATCTTCCGGAAGGGCACGACCACGGGCGAAAAGCAGGGCGATCGCGCCAAGTTGGAATTTTTGGTTAACGCTCGCGAAAAACAGGAATGGTCGCGCTAATCTCAAGAAAGTTTCGCCGGGCCAAGCCGCCATTATCTGTAACTATGTCGATCACCCTCTCTTACCGGCAAGCCCTACCCTGGGCTTCCCACACCGCCGAGCCAGCAGAATCCACATTTCTCGAAGCCCTAGCGCTTTGTGAGCAGTTTTTGCACATTGACTGTATCCCCACGGAGTTTACTCCCTTGGTTGACGCAATTCACCTCTTGACCCCGCTCTTGGCGAATACAGATCTGTGGTTTGCTTTGTTGGATGCTCATCAGGAGCGGGTGCATTGGTTGCGATCGCAACTGGAAGAGGAAGCGCAAAAACTCCAACACACCAACGGTTGTCAAAATCGCAGTACCATCTGCCCCCAGTTGTGCCAACCCGCAGAACAATGCACGCTCCTAGCGGCTTTACTCTCGGTTTAACCCCCCTCATGAGGAGAACAATCAATGTCTAAAATTCGTTTTGCTACCGTTTGGCTCGCCGGTTGTTCCGGTTGCCATATGTCCTTCCTTGACTTGGATGAATGGCTGATCGATCTGGCGGCCCAGGTGGAGGTGGTCTTTAGCCCCGTGGGTTGTGACCTCAAGGACTACCCCGAAAATGTCGATGTTTGTTTGGTGGAAGGGGCGATCGCCAATGAGGAAAACCTCGAACTGATCTACCATGTTCGCGCCCACACCAAAACCCTGATTTCCTTCGGGGATTGCGCCGTCACCGCCAACGTTCCCGCCATGCGCAATATGCTCGGCGGTGCGGAACCCGTCCTCAAACGCGCCTATATTGAACTGGGGGATGAAACTCCCCAACTCCCCAACGAACCGGGAATTGTCCCCGAACTGTTGGATCAGGTGCGTCCCGTTCATGAACTGGTTCCCGTTGACATTTTCATGCCGGGTTGTCCCCCCAGTGCCGAGCGCATTCGGGCCACACTGGAACCACTGTTGCGGGGAGAAATGCCCGTTATGGAGGGGCGTGAAATGATCAAATTTGGCTAACAACTATGACCCTGTTCGATCTTGTGGTGGAAACGTTAAAAACTGATGATTGGTCTTTTAACATCGTTGAACCTGGAGAAACAATCGCGTTTGGGATCACGTTGGATTCTGGGCAGTTTCGCTGTTACTTTTGTGTCGATGATGAAAATGACTGCATCCAATTGGTGACAGTTATGCCTGCGGCAGCTCCTGCGGAAAAATTTGCCCCGTTGTGCGAGTTCATTTGTCGAGCTAACTATGGCCTACCTTTAGGGGGTTTGGCCATTGATCTCACCGATGGTGAAATGCAGTATAAAACCAGCATTTCCCTCCATGATGTTCCCGCCAACATGAACATGATCCGCAATTTGATGTATCCCAATTTCACGATGGTGGATCTGTATTTTCCCGCTTTGATGAAAATTGTTTACGGGGATGTTGACCCAGAAACGATGATGGCGATCATTGATCAACAACTGGAGGATGAAGATGATGAAGACGAGGATGATGATTTTTTAAACGATCATTTTTCTCCCCACGATCTCAATTAAACATTTATTCAATGAGTAGTTATGGCTAAAACTGTTGTAATCGATCCGGTGACTCGCATTGAGGGTCACGCTAAAATTTCCCTTTTTCTCGATGATGCGGGAGAGGTGAGTGATGCCCGGTTCCATGTGGTGGAATATCGCGGCTTTGAAAAGTTCTGTGAGGGGCGGCCCTTTACGGAAATGGCCGGGATTACGGCGCGAATTTGCGGTATCTGCCCGGTGAGCCATTTATTGGCGGCGGCGAAAACGGGGGATAAGATTCTCGCGGTGCAGGTTCCCATTGCGGGGGAAAAACTCCGCCGCTTGATGAATTTGGGGCAGATTGTCCAATCCCATGCCCTATCATTCTTCCACCTCAGCAGTCCGGATTTCCTCCTGGGTTGGGATAGTGATCCGGCGAAACGGAATGTGTTTGGCTTAATCGCTGCTGATCCGGATTTGGCCCGGGCGGGGATTCGCCTGCGGCAGTTTGGCCAGACGGTGATTGAGAAACTGGGGGCGCGGAAGATTCACGCCGCTTGGACGGTACCGGGGGGGGTGCGATCGCCCCTTTCCACCGAAGGCCGGGATTGGATTCGCGAACGCCTCCCGGAATCCATTGCCACTACCCAAACCGCCTTAAGGATTTTTAAAGACATTTTGGATCGCTTCCAAACAGAAATTGAGCAGTTTGGGGAATTTCCCTCGCTGTTTATGAGTTTGGTGGCCCCCAATGGGGATTGGGAGCATTACGGCGGGGCGATCCGGTTCAAAGATAGTGCGGGCAATATCGTCGCCGATGGGTTGAGTGAGGATGATTACCAAGATTACTTAGGGGAAGCGGTGGAATCTTGGTCTTACCTCAAATTCCCCTACTACAAGCCCCTGGGTTATCCCGATGGGATCTATCGCGTTGGCCCCTTGGCACGGGTGAATAATTGCGATCGCTTTGGCACGCCCCTAGCGGATGCCGAATTGGCAGAATTCCGCCAACGGGCGGGGGCGATCGCCACCTCCTCCTTCCTCTACCACCACGCCCGGTTATTGGAAATTCTTGCTTGTTTGGAGCGCATTGAGCGGTTCATGGATGACCCGGATTTGTTGAGCGATCGCGTCCGGGCCAAGGCGGATATTAACAGCCTCGAAGGGGTGGGGGTGAGCGAAGCCCCCCGGGGAACGCTGTTCCACCATTACAACGTCGATGCTAACGGGTTACTGGAAAAGGTCAACCTGATCATTGCCACCGGTCAAAACAACCTGGCCATGAACAAAACCGTCACCCAGATCGCCCAGCACTATATCCACAACAACGATATTTCCGAGGGATTCCTGAATCGGGTGGAGGCGGGGATCCGCTGCTTTGACCCCTGTTTAAGCTGCTCCACCCATGCGGCGGGGCAAATGCCCCTCCATGTGGAACTGTTGCGCCCCGATGGTTCCCTGATTCGGGAGGTTTATCGGGATTAATGGCAGAGGAACGGCCTTGGCAAGTCCGGGAAGCGATGGCGACGGTGCGATCGCCCTGGCTCACCCTGATCGGCGAACGCCTCGAAGATCCCCAAGGACAAATCCATGACTATTGGCGGGTGGAAAAGGCCGATTCCGTGATTATCCTCCCCCTCCATCGGGGGGAGATCCTCCTCCCCCCCCGCCAATACCGCCCCGGAGTGGGGGCCTATACCTGGGATTTTCCCGGCGGCCGTTTACCGGCAGGGTGGGAACCAGAGGCGATCGCCCCAGTGATTCTCCAGCGAGAATTGGGGGTGCAGGGGGAGGCTGACCTGGCCACCCTCACCCCCCTCAACCCAGAAGGCTGGCTGATTAACAGCGCCTTTTCCAATCAACGGCTCTACGGCTTCATCGCCCACCTCAATGCCGATGCGGTTATTGCTGCCGCCACCAGCGGCGGACGTTATCCGTTCACCCCCTCAGGAATCGCTCAACTCTCTCAGCAGTTAACCTGCTTGCAATGTCGGGCCGTTTTGCTAGAGTATTGTTTAGCTCAAGCTCCTGATTTGTTATGGTGAGGGGTCGCTGTCCCATCAGGCCCGTTGCCTACAGCGACGAAATCCTCGGTTGTTTGCACAAAACACCACCAGGGTTTTGCTCAATCCTCAAACAACAGGAGTATTTAATCGACCTCAATGAAAATTCTCGTTCTCGCTTGGGAGTTTCCCCCTCGGATTATTGGCGGCATTGCGCGGCACGTTGCGGAGTTGTATCCGGAGATTGTCAGTCTGGGGCATGAAATTCACCTGATCACGGTGGAATTCGGCGAAACCCCCCGCTGGGAAATTGTGGAAGGAATTCATCTCCATCGGGTTTCCGTCGCCCGGGGCAATGATTTTTTTCATTGGGTCGTGAATATGAATGAAAGTATGGGGGAATACGGGGGGAAATTGTTCCTCGAATGGGGGCCCTTTGATGTGATCCATGCCCATGATTGGTTGGTGGGCGATGCGGCGATCGCCCTCAAGCACCGCTTTAAAATCCCCCTCATTTCCACGATCCACGCCACGGAATATGGCCGGTATAACGGCATCTACAACCCCACCCAAACCTACATCCACCAAAAAGAAACCCTGTTAGTCCATGAATCCTGGCGGGTGATCGTCTGCACCGAACACATGAAGCGGGAACTGCAATGGGCGCTCCATGCCCCCGCCGATAAATTGGACATCATCTATAATGGCATCCGCGCCGCCAAAAAACAGCCAGACCCTGATTTTGACTATCTTGCCTTTCGTCGTCAATTTGCCTGGGATGAAGAAAAGATTGTCTATTACCTCGGGCGGATGAGTTATGAAAAGGGGGTTTCTGTCCTGCTGTCCGCTGCCCCGAAGGTCATTGCAGAGATGGAAGGGCGGGCCAAAATTGTGATCATTGGCGGGGGCAATATTGACCACCTTAAGGATCAGGCTTGGAATCTAGGGATTGCCCATAAATGTTTATTTACGGGGTTTATGCCGGAGGAAGAGTTGGATCATTTCCAAGTGATTGCCGATTGTGCGGTGTTCCCCAGTTTGTATGAACCCTTTGGCATTGTGGTGTTAGAGAGTTTTGCGGCCCGAGTGCCGGTGGTGGTGTCCGATACCTGCGGCCTGCCGGAGGTGGTGCGCCATGGGGAAACCGGTGTGGTGACGGAAACCAATAACCCCGATTCCCTCGCTTGGGGGATTCTCGATGTGCTTTGGCATCCCGATTATCAGCGATCGCTGATTGAAAATGCCTATGGTGACCTGACAACCCGCTTTGATTGGCGCAATTTGGCCGTGAAAACGGAACGGGTCTATCAGCGGGTGGTGCGGGAGCGGGCCCTCGTGGCTTGGGAATAATGCGGATCTACGGCAACCGTCGGATTGTGACCATCCCGGGGGATCAGGTGCGGCCCACCCCGGCAAGGGTACGGGAAGCGATTTTTAATATTTGGGGCGATCGCCTTCCCGATTGTCATTGGCTCGATCTCTGTAGCGGCAATGGCACAATGGGAGCGGAAGCCCTCTGCCGAGGGGCGGCGCGGGTGGTGGGGGTGGAAAAATGGGGGCGGGCCTGTGGGGTAATCCGCCAAAATTGGCAGGGCCTGGCCCAGCCAGAGCAATCCTGCCAGATTCTGCGGGGGGATCTGGTGCAAGTACTGCCAAAATTAGCGGGCCAAGAATTTGACTTGATCTATTTCGACCCCCCCTATGGGGCTGGCCTCTACAATCCCGTCTTAGCTGCCGTGATCGCCAATGGTTTACTCAAGCAGGGGGGAATGTTAGCGGTGGAGCATGACCCCAAACAGTGGCGGCCGGAGGAGTTTCAGGCTTGGGGGTGCGATCGCACCAAGACCTACGGCAATACGGCGATCGCTTTTTATACTTGCCAGAGCCATTCCCTGATCTAAAAGTCCCTCACCCATTGTGGGAGAGGGATGGGGAGGGCGGCGAAAACCTAGCTAATTGCCTTGTCATCCCGCTTATATTGCACATAGGCCTCGACAAATAGGCCGGCAAGGGTGACAGGAACTAGACCGATCACAATACCCAAAAGAAGATGTTCAACCATAGTGCGCTCCGTTTCTGAGAGTTGGGGTGGCTCCCATCATATCAGATTAGGTTGGGATCAACTGGCTCCACAGCAACGGTCAATCCCCAGGCTATCGAGGATCAAGTCGCTGACAGCATTGGCGATCGCAAACTCACTATAAAAGCTCTCGCTAAAATCAAAGGCCTGCATTTCCGTGACAATGGCAATCACCAGAGAACCCAGATCATTTTCCCCCTCAAGACGTTGCCGCATATAGATCTGCGCCGCCCGCTCGGCAATAGTTTCATTGATGGCCTCCGGTAAGAACTCACGATCCAGCCATTGATGGAGCGTAGTTTTCAACCAGGATTTTTCCTGCTCTGCCCCATCAACCGGCGGCAGGGTAATGGGGGGAATAGCTTCAGCCATGGCATAACCTCCAAATCACGACGACCCATTTCCCCCATGCTAACGGGGAGAGTCCCGCCTCACAAGTTTCTGCCCTAAAATGATGGTCAGAACCAGGGCCAATAAAACAAACTGTCTGTTGTTTTAATCATTGACCAAAATCACAAGCTAGAGTGATGAGATATACCACAGATCTCGTCTCAATTCGGGACAATAGACTAAGGGGCAAAAAGCCAACCGTCTGCGCCTTTTGCCAGGGATTTTTCGACCCTGTTCTCTAGGGATTGCACTGAAAGCCTGATCAGTCCTGGGTTTTAAGGCTAAGATGACCTGTTTTTTGTTTGATCACCCGTAGATTTGCGTAATTTGCGCAAAAGGATCAAAACTTCAGGAACCGATCCACATCTTGCCGTAGTCAGTTAGTAACAATCCTGTTCTCAACAACAAGGGCCAAAAATAATGGTTGACGTAACAGCATATACAATTCACCAAACCTTTACCCCCCCTTCCCCCCAACAACACAAACCGAAGGTTGGGGTAATGGCTTGGTTAACCCAATGCCTCAGCCTTGTGCAGGGCTTCTTGGCCCGGGGGGTAACGTTTAAACCGCTACAGCCCTTTAAGCAGTGGCTAGAGAATCTCGATGTCCGGGATGTGGAAAGGGCGCGTTTCCTTTGCCAAGTGATCCCGGCCCAATGCCCCTTTGAGCGGGATGTGCGCTTTTTCGGTAAGACCTTGTTCCACATCCCCCCCCTCTGCAAGCTCAATCCCTTCTATGAGCAGTTGGTGATGTTGCGTTTCAAGTCCCTCTGTTATCTCGCCGACGAATGCGGCGAGGACATCACCCGCTATTGCTAATCCTTCGCAATCTACCCCTGTCCTTGATCCCCCTAGCTGAAGCTCAGGGGGATTTTCAGTGGTGATTGTTACAAATCTTTCCCGATTGTCAGCGATCGCCCATTAAATGGTTGACACTCCCCGCGCTGAAGCGACGGGGATTCTTGGTTCATCGACCAGACTTAACTAAGCAGGATTGCTCCAACCCAGCCAGCGGCCCAATCTCCCCAAGCG
>RECT01000246.1 GCA_007693875.1 Spirulina sp. DLM2.Bin59 | reverse complement strand
CTCGCCACCCTCTCCCCCCCGTCCCAGGTTAGACCTGCCCAATCCCCAAACGCCTCTATTCCGCAGTGGGATTCGCACCTTTATCCCCGTCGTCGTCGTGTCGGCGTTTTTCCTGCGTTTGCAGCGTTTCCAAGCCCAATCCATTTTGGTGGTGATGGATCGGGAAGGGGATCAATGGTTCAACGCGGAAGTGGAGCAATTAACGCTGCCAGTGGAATCGATCTAGATGCAGATTTACCTAATTCGCCATGGCATTGCCGCCGATCGCAACGCTCAAACCACCGATGCGGAGCGGCCCCTCACGGAAAAGGGACGCAAAAAAACCCAGGGGGTAGCCCAACGGTTGGCAACCTTGGGGGTGCGGTTTGATGCCTTGCTGACGAGTCCCCTCGTGCGGGCTAAACAGACGGCGGCGATTCTCCAACAGACGGGATTGGCGGCCCGTTATGAATTGTTTACGCCCCTTGCACCGGGGGGGGATATTCACCTCTGGGTGAATTGGTATCAGTTGCAAACCTACAATGCCATCGCCCTTGTGGGCCATCAGCCGGATTTGGGGCAATGGGGGGAGCAGTTGGTTTGGGGGGATCATCGTGCTAACGCGGATCGCCTCATCCTCAAAAAAGCAGGGATGATTGGCGTTAAGCTCAACCCCAACGGCAATCCCTTGGGCAATGGCGAGTTGTTTTTGCTCACTTCCCCCAAGTGGTTTTTAGCAAATTGATCTGAGCAAGGGAGAGGTTAGCCACGATGTTATTAGCCTTAAATCGATGGGTAGTGCCGCCGGGTCATCAAGTATTATTGAAAGACGTTTCTTGGTGGGAAACTGTGGCGGTATAACGGTCAAACCTTAGAAATTTATGTGCTCGCAGGGGAGCAATATCATTTATCGGCTCAAAGTTTACAGTTTCCGGGGTTGAAGATACCAGAGGCGATTCCCCACTATTTAGAGCAGAGTAAAACCCAAGGCCGGATGGTGGCGATGGGAGCCTTCCGGCAGTGGGTTTTGCAGCATCTTTAAAAATCCCAGCGGTCAATTTGGGCTTGTAAGTATTGCTCTGGCTCACTGGGATCAAAACGGTCATAGGCGAGATCTTCAAACCGCAGAATCAGGCTGGGGGGATTTTGCCCCAGCTCCTTACTCAACTGGCGAGCCAAGCCGGTCATAAACACATCATCGGCGATCGCCTCATGCTGCCAATTCCCCGGCGTTAAAAACCCCCACCGTTGCAATTGCGTCGTGATCCAATAGGAGAAACTTTTCCAGGGGTAGGGATCAAAATCGATGCGATCGGGGATATTTTGGCGATTGCCTAAGCCATCGTTAAACTCCCCGGTGAACACACTTTCCAGCGCAGCTAAGGGCACATTCAGATAAGCCGCAGGCGCAACAGCTTGGGCCGCAGCGCGGCGGTTTTGGGGCTGGCTGGCGTAGTTGGTACTGTCGATAATCGCCTTATTCACCGCCCGAAAGGTGCTGGGATACTGACGCATCCAAGCCTCGGAGGTGGCAAAGGCACAGCAGGGATGCCCCGGCCAAAGCTGGCGCGTGAGGCGATGAATGAATCCCACCCCCTGCTCCACGGCCATTTGATTAAAGGGTTCTGGGGCTACCATGGCATCAATGGTTCCCGCTTCCAGGTTACTGAGCATTTCCGGCGGCGGGAGCACAATCAATTCTGCATCGCGATCGGGATGAATGCCCCCACTGGCCAGGTGGTAGCGCAGGAGGAGATTATGCATGGAATAGATATAGGGAACCGCAATGCGAAAGCCGCGTAAATCCGCCACTTGTTGGAGGCGATCGCGGTGGCGCAGGGCAACGGTGATGGCACTGCCATTGATGTTTTCAATGCTGGCGAGCTTAATCGGTGTGGCGGTGGCACTCAATCCCAAGGACATTGCTAAGGGCATGGGGGAGAGCATATGGTAAGCATCCAATTCCCCGGCCATGGCGGCATCCCGCACCTGGGGCCAGCCATTCATTTTGACCAATTCAACTTTGAGTCCATATTTTTCATAAAACCCCAAGGGTTCCGCCATAATAATCGGCGTGGCGCAGGCAATGGGCAGATAGGCAATTTTTAAATGGGTTTTTTCCAATCGCCCGAAGGCTGTGGAGGGATCCAACTCTGAAGCCTCTTGCTGGCCACAATTGGCCGTCCCCATCAGCAACGCCCCGATTAACATCTGCTGGAGAAATTTGCGCCGATTGGGATAATTGCCATGGGTGGAGCCCTGCCCAAAGGTTGCCCTTAATACCGACTCTAACCCCCCCATTTGTGCAATCAGCAATTGCAAATCCGGCGGTAAGGAAGCGAGCAACGATGGGGACGGGGGATCCTTTACCGCTTTCACCCCATGCACGGGATCAGGAGATAAGGAATATGGCCCCATGGGTTTCGCCCCATCCGGATTAACCCAATCTAGGGGCCGGGGGGACAATTCTGCCCAAAGTTGGGCATGATCGCGGCTGAAATGGGTTTGGCCACAGTCGCGGCAGAATTGAGCAGCAGGGGAGAGGATTGTCATCACAAAAAGCAAGTTTTGGAGTTTAAAGGTTTTTGGCGGTTTATTGGCGGTTTAAATCAATGCTTTTAAATTTTCTAAGGCACCATAAAGCTGCTCCACCCCGCCCCGGACTTGACTAACCCCGGCGGCATTGCTTTGGGCAGCTTGGTTAATATCATTCATCGCAGTAACCATTTGTTCCATGGCTGTCACCTGCTGCTTGGCATTGAGGGAGAGTTGCTGATTATTACTGACGACATTCTGCACCGCTGTAGCCACTCCCCCGAAAGCCTTGGCCATTTCCTGACTAATCGCCACCCCCTCACTAACGGTTTTTGTTCCCAGGGTGGTGGCGTTGGCCGTGGCGGTGATTGCTTGGCGAATCTCGCCAATCAGTTGATTAATTTGCAACGTCGAGGCCTGGCTTTCATCGGCAAGGCGACGAATTTCCCGCGCCACGATCGCAAAGCCTTTTCCCTGTTCCCCGGCGTGAACCGCTTCAACCGCAGCATTGAGGGCCAGGAGATTTGTTTGGGCCGCCAACTCCCCCACCACTTGGGTAATGGTTTCAATGGCCACCGATTTATCCCGCAACCGCTCACTTTGGGCTTGGATTGCAGTGACGCTCTCATGAAGGAGAGCCATCCGCTCTAGGGTGCGCTGTACCGCTGCGGTTCCCTGTTGGGAGAGTTCCAGGGCTTGGCTGGCATCCTCAGCGGAATGGGTGGCTTGGGCTTCGGCATGGCGAAACGATGTATTCAGTTCATCGAGGGTGATGGTGGCTTCACTCACCGCCGCCGCTTGATGGGCACTGTTGCGATCCTGTTCTTCGCTGGTGGTGGCAATTTCAGCGGAGGATTGGGCGATCGCCTTTGTTTCCTGGGTGAGATGGCGGCTAATGGCGGTGGCGATTACAGAACCAGTGATCAAGGCGATCGCCCCTGACAGGATGGCAATGCCAAAGACTAAAAATGTCAGCAACTGTAAAGCGGCGGCCTGTTCAATTTTTTGTTGTTCGAGTTGGGCCTGTTCATAGGCTTCAAAGGTTTCCACCAGGTCGCTCAGGTTATCGGTAATATTTTGCACCTCCCCCTGTTGCCACATGATGGCGGATTTACCGGCTCTGTCCAGTTGGACATAGGAGATCAGACGGCGATAGAGTTCATTCATGCGATCGCCCACATCGATGATCTCATTCAACGTCTCCCGTTGCTGGGGATCCTCAATCAAAGCGCGAATCGTCTCCGATTGTTGATAAAATTGGCTATCCCATATTTCATAGGTTTCGAGTTCGTCCATTTTTTGGCCAATTAAATAGCCCCGCGCCGCCTTTTCCATGGCAACAATACTAAAGGCGAGATTTTTGACCTCATTAATATGGGTGTTCAACAAATCCACCTGTTGGGATTGCCGCTCGACTTGCCGCACCCCTTGGAAATAGACAATGCAGGCCGTTAGCCCAGAAAACAGAATCAGCACTAAATACCCTAAAAGAATGGAATTACGTAACTTAAGTCGTTTCAGGAGGGCTTCCGGATGATACATAAAATTAATGTCACCTCAGTTGGGGGGAAGTTCTGTCTAGGTTACTCAAGGTTTTGCAATTGTGCCTATCAGAATTTAACACTCTCGGGAAGGAATAAAGATGTCACCAATACTGTGATCCTCACAAATTTCCACCACAGCATCGGTGTGGGTAGGATCGGAGGTTAACGGGGTGATAAAAAGTTCAGGATGGAGGGCTTGCCAAAAATAGGTGACAAAGGCATCAATTTCTCCATCACTCATTCCCCCTTTCCCCTCGGCTTTCATCCGCTGTTCCGCCGCTTTGCGCCAGATGTAGCTGAGACGATAGTCGATGGGTTTGAGGACGATTAGTCGATCCAGACGTTCCCATAGGGGCAGATAGTCCCTCAATTTGCCATTCATGGCCCGGGCAAAGGGGCGATCATCCGCCACCGGCCCATCGCCCTCGCTCCCCATCCGTTCCAGTCCATTTTCCAAAACATCGGGGTCTACAGGCCGCACCCCCACAAACCAGCCTTCAAAGATCACCACATCCACCCCCGCCACGGGTTCCGGCTCCCCCTGATCCCCGGCTCCTCCCCAGAGGGATTTATCAAACCGGGGGACGGCAACGGGTTGGCCGGCTCGGAGGTGATCTAAAACCTGAATCCCCTGGGCAACATTGTGGGTTCCCGGTGGCCCCCGCCATTGGAGCCGTGGCTCCTGGGCTTGGAGGGCTTGCCGTTCGCCATAGGAGAGGTAGAGATCATCCAGGGAAAAACTGAGGGGACGATGGCCCTGCTGTTTTAAGAGCGCAGTAACCATTACGCCTAGGGTGGTTTTTCCCGTCCCCTGGCCGCCGAGAATGCCCAAAACCATCGGGCGGCCCAGCCTTTGCTGTTCCCCATGCAGGGCTTCGGCTAGGGGAAACCACAGCCGTTGAAACGTGGTGGTGAGGGGCGATCGCTCCCCCATCTCCGCCCCAATGCCCTGAGCCTGAGCCAGCTTGACCAACTCTGGCGGGCAAGGTGCATGGGTCGGCGTTAACAAAGCCGTGGCAAAATCTGTAGTTTTTCCGGTGCAGGGGTTTGAAGATTCGACCATGCTGCTGCCGCTTTAATGGTTGCTCGATTTTAACGAAGCTTGCGGAAAAGAGATCAACCTTCTTCCTGACGGGTTCGCCCCAACAGGCTAAACTGATAGCCATCTAGGGTTTCCCTCGATCATCATTGCTGCACTTTTAACCCCATGGTTCTGAAATTAACCCATCAGCGCTCTGCGGTGGTCAAAGCCCATCCCGCCAAGCGCCGTGTCTCCCTGCTATGGTTGCCGTTGCTCTGTGGAGCGATGTTCTTAGCCTACAAGCAATTGCAGATGCATCTGGCTCAACCCCAGACCCTCTTTGTCCTGGGGGGGTTAGAGGCCAGGGAAATTTATGCAGCAGAGCTGGCCCGACAAAACCCAGATCTAGAGGTGTGGGTATCTTCCGGGAGTCCCGAGGGCTATGTGAAGCAGGTTTTTGCCGATGCGGGGGTGGCGGGCGATCGCCTCCATCTCAACTACGAAGCCCAAGACACGATCACCAACTTCACCACCCTAGTGGATGAACTCCAAGCCGCTGGCATCGATAGTGTTTACCTGATCACCTCGGAAAACCACATGCAGCGGGCGCGAATCATTGGGGAAGTGGTGTTTGGCAGTCGGGGGATTGTGATTAAGCCGTTGGCGATCGCTGAGGGGGGCATTGCCGAAGAAAACCTCACCAAGAGCCTCCTCGATGGTGGTCGCGCCCTACTTTGGCTCTTGACTGGGAATACGGCTAACACGCTCAAGGATGAAATTGTGCCGCAATTGCCGTTGTGAGGGGAATGGGGAATGGGGAATTGGATCTCCTGCGATGGCTTTGCCATGGCGTGATCCTGGGATGGGGTGCGGTAGGATGGATAACCGGGTCTTTTTCAATCTAGATAGTCGTTATGCTGGTTTCCCTCAATTGGTTGCAGACATTTGTTCCCCTCACCCTGCCCCCGGCAGAACTTGCCCAAACCCTGACGATCGCCGGGTTTGAGGTGGAAGGCATTGAAGACCGCCGCACCTGGGCCGATGGCGTTGTGGTGGGCTATGTCCAAACCAAAGAACCTCACCCCGATGCGACGAAACTCAGTGTCTGCACCGTGGATGTGGGCCAGGGGGAACCGGCGACGATTGTTTGTGGGGCCAGTAATGTGCGGGCGGGGATCTCTGTTCCCGTTGCCCTGCCGAAAACCTATCTACCCGCCATTAATCTCAAACTCAAAAAAACCAAACTGCGGGGAGTCAAGTCCGAGGGGATGATCTGCTCCTTGGCGGAATTGGGCCTGGCCAAGGAATCGGCGGGGATCCATATTTTTGAAGGGGAGTTTACACCGGGCCAGGATGTGCGGCCCCTGTTGGGGTTGGATGATGTGGTGTTGGATGTTACTTCAACGGCAAACCGGGCCGATGCTTTGAGTATGGTGGGGATTGCGCGGGAGGTGGCCGCCCTCACGGATCAAGTTGTCACCCTGCCGGACATTCCCCCCCAAGCTTCCCCCAGTTCCCCGGCTTTAACGGTGAAGCTTGCCGATGGGGAGGCTTGCCCCGTGTATTTTGGCACGGCCATCGAAGGGGTGAAAATTGCCCCCTCTCCCGATTGGCTACAATTCCGCCTCCAGGCTGCTGGGGTGCGGCCCATTAATAATGTGGTCGATATTACCAACTATATTCTGTTGGAATGGGGGCAACCCCTCCATGCCTTTGATGGCGATCGCCTCCACACCGTCACCGGTTCCTCTGCCCTCGAAATTGGCGTGCGCCTTGCCCAACCGGGGGAAACGTTGAAAACCCTCGATGGTCAAGAACGCACCTTAGCTGCCCAAAATCTCTTAATTACCGCCAATGAGCATCCCGTCGCCCTGGCGGGGGTGATGGGGGGAGAAGCTACGGAAGTTCACAGCGGCACGGTGAAGCTCATGCTAGAGGCGGCATTGTTTGAACCCGTGGCCATTCGTCGCTCTGCCCGTGCTCAGGGCCTCCGCACTGAAGCCTCCACCCGCTATGAACGGGGGGTGAATCCGGCAGAATTGGAACAGGCCATGCACCGGGCGATCGCCCTCATCCTCGAACTCGCTGGGGGGGAAATTACCGCCCAAAGTTGCCAAGACCATCGCCCCGCTAATTTAGAACGCTCCCTCACCCTCCGGTTAAGTCGTCTTCAACAAATTTTAGGCCCCGTCAAAACCGGGCAAATTACCGCCGCCGATGTAGAACGGATCCTCAGTTCCCTCGGTTGCCAATTGGCCACCACAGCCCCGGAGGTGTGGAGCGTCACGATTCCCCCCTACCGCCATCGGGATCTAGAGCGGGAAATTGACCTAATTGAAGAAGTGGCGCGGCTCTACGGCTACGATCATTTTTGCGATACCCTCCCCAATAAAACCCAACCGGGGATCGTCCCCTTCGCCACCCAAACCCGCCAACGGATTCGCACCCTCTTCCGAGCGGTGGGGTTAACGGAATTGGTGCATTATTCCTTAGTGAAACCAGAACAGGCCCAGATTAGTTTAGCTAACCCGTTGCTCAGTGAATATTCCGCCCTCCGGGATGAATTGATCACGGGTTTAATTGATGCCTTTGTCTATAACCAAGCCCAGGGGAATGGGGCCTTAAATGGGTTTGAATGGGGACGGATTTTCTTTAAGGATGGTGAACAACTCCGGGAAACCGATGCGATCGCCGGAATAATGGGGGGCGATCGCGATCCCGGCGGCCGGTGGACAACGGGGGGCAAGGGGGAACCCCTCACCTGGTATGAAGCCAAGGGCAAGCTAGAAGCGGTGTTTCAATCCCTCGGTTTAACGGTGAGCTATGAACCCACCGATGGCGATCGCCGCCTTCACCCCGGCCGCACCGCTGCCTTGAGCTTGGGGGATCAGCCCCTCGGCATTTTTGTCCAAGTTCATCCCCAATTGCGGCGTGATCGCGATCTCCCCGAAGCGGTTTATCAGTTTCAACTGCAAGCCGATGTCTTGTTAGGGGCGATCGCCGCCCAAGGAACCGCTGATTTCCGCAACTTCTCCCCCTATCCGGCGGTGGAGCGGGATCTGGCTTTCTTTGCCCCGACGGAGATTTCCGTCGCAGCTTTGACGGCAACCATGACCCAAGCGGGTAAAAAATTGTTAAGGGGTGTTGAACTCTTTGATGAGTATCGGGGTCAGAATGTCCCAACAGGGCAGCGCAGTCTTGCCTTTAGCCTCGCCTACCGAGCGGGCGATCGCACCCTCACCGATACCGATGTGGAACCCATCCACCAAAGTATCCGGGATGCCCTTGTTGCTCAATTCAATGTCACCCTTCGCAGTTAGTCCCCCTTCGGGTTAAAGCTATGTCCTCAAAATCCCTCGTTACCGGCCTGTGCTTAACCCTAGGGGCCGCCTGTTGCCTCTCCGGCCCTGTCCTCGCAGATGCCCCCAAGGATCTGGCGCAACTGATTGCAACGGGGGATTGCTTCCGTTGCGATCTGCGGCAAGCGGATTTGCGGGGGGCGGATTTAGCCCATGCCAATTTAGCAGAGGCGGATTTACGGGGGGCCAATTTAACCGATGCCAATCTGCAAGGGGCAGACCTGCGGGGGGCGCAACTGCAACCCTTGGCAACGGCGGAGAGTCGTGATCTGCCCCTGATCATTGATGGGGTGAATCTGGATGAAATTGATGAGCGGGATTTAGTCCGGTCGATTCGCCGCCCCTTAGAACCAGAGGAATTTTTAGCGGCAATTGCCGAGGATGAGCGGCGCAAACTGCAAACTTGGGTGGAGGGTGAGGGGGTGACGAATATTACGCCCCAAGAATTGCTCAGGGTTTATAGTGTGTTGCGGCAGGAAGCTCTGGCCCTGCGGGGCATTACCACCCAGTTAAGCGGCGCAAATCTTACCGATGCCAACCTTGCTGGAGCAAATTTAACCGGCGTACTAGGGGAGAACCTCCAAGGAGAAGGCTCCAATTGGGTGGGGGCGCAACTGTTGCGATCGCAGTTGCCAGGGGCGCAACTGAACAATGCTAATTTAGCGTTGATTCAAGGGGTAGGGATTAATTTGGCGGGGGCGCGTTTGCGCCAGGCCGATTTACAAGGGGCGAACTTGACGCGGGGGAATTTGCAATTTGGGGATTGGGTGGGGGCGATCGCCGATAGTGCCAATTTAACCCATGCCAATCTCATGGGCGTGAACGGGCGCGATAGTACCTTGACCGGGGCCACATTGACGCGGGCCAATTTAGAAAATACCGATTGGCGTAATGCCGGTTTAGGGCAAATTAAAGCCGCTCATAGCAATTGGCAGGGGTCAGATTTACGCCGCGCCCATCTTAATTTTGGCGATTTCACCGGGGCTAATTGGGAAGATGTGGATTTACGCCGGGCCAAAATTGAAACGGCAACGTTGCGGCAAGCCAATTTGCGGGGGATTAATGGGGATACCAGCTATTGGTATGGCTCCATCCTCAACGGCAGTGATTTAAGCGGCGCGAACTTGAATCAAGCGGTATTGCGGGAAACCTCCATGATTGCCCTCACGTTAATTGGGGCAACCTTAGCGGAAGCGGATTTGCAAGGGGCGGATCTGCGGGGAGCCAACAGCAGCTATAGCGATTTTCGTGCCGCTGATTTAGGGGGGGCTAACCTCCAGGATACCAATTTCGACAGTGCCAACCTTCAGGGGGCGGACTTCACGGCGGCAAATATGTTCAACATGACCATGACTGGGGCAATTGTTACAGAAACCACCGGTTTAAAAGTCCCCCGCGATGTGGCAGAGCAAGAAATTTCCCCAGGATTAATCTTTCCCCGCCCGAAGTAATCGCCCTTGGGCTGCGGCTTTAATACAGGCGGTATATTCCTGATAACCCCCCGGAAAGGCCAGATTAATCCAGAGGGGATCGCTGGGATCATCGGGGTCGCCGGGGCCTTCCACCACACGGATATCGCTGTTAACCATTGCCAATTTCAGGGGTTTGCGGTTTTTCAATTCCCCTTGGGAGCTATCCACATAAACGGTGAGGTGGGGCTGGTCGGTGACTTTGGCTAGGTTGTGGATTAGTTGGAGGAAGTGGCGATCGCTCCCCCCCCGCTGAATCCCGTCGGCGGTGACTTGGCTGGTCACGGTATCCCCCACGCCAATGATCAGGGGCATTTGTGTTAAATCGAAATGATCTAAAATCAACTGCTGCAATTCGATTAACGTGGGGGGAGCTTGGCGCACATTGAAATCAGGGCCTAGGGGATAAATACCTGTGCGTTGATAGTAGTAGCGATTCAACAGGGCCACAACTCCCGCCTCCTTAACCCCGCCTCGGATCATGAATTGAAAATCCGTTGTCCCGGAATCGCCAAAGGTTGCCGGCCGCAAGATGTCTTGGCCATTGGGATCCTGTCCCAAATTAGGGGCATAGTGGACAAAAAAGGCATCCGCTAAACCCTGATCTTCAGCCGCCTTGAGTAAATCCTGCATCAGTTTGTGCATAGCCTGTTGCAGTTCAGGGAAGCGATCGCCCAAGGGTTCATAGGCGCGATTGAGGTTAATCGTCGGGGAGGCAACATTATCGAGCAAAATAGCCTCAATGAGGGATTCAACACGGGTCATCCCCAAGTTAGGCAAGATCTGCCGCAACTGTTGCCCCATCTCGACAATCACAAATTGCAAAAACTGCAATTCCGCCTCACTCACCCCCGGATGGCTGACGTTGCCATAGCAGTCTTGCCATTGCACACCCCCCGCCGCCAAACCGGGGAGATAATGCCCTTGCTTTTTCACCAAGGCGGGATCACCAAAGGCTTTTTCCACAATGCCATTCACCCCCCGCCGGCCCAGATGTTCCCCATTGGTGAGGACATAAAAATGCCCCTCGAAGGCTTGAATAGCCCGGACATAATCGGGATCAATGGCGCGATCGAGGGGGTTCTGCACCAACTCCATACAAACCCCGTCCAGGTCTTGAATGATCAGCAGATTTTCGGTTTCGGTGAGCAGGGCCTGAAAGCGATCGTGATCCAGGGAATAGGTGGTGTGGCTGAAAAGCGTGGGGTTCATACCTGGGAAAGTGGCAAGTGAGCAGTGGCTCCACCCTAGCGCAATCCCCAAGGGGCTTTAATCCCCCCAAGGGGAGAAATTGGTTGTTTTGTGAACCCTCACCCTCAATCCCTCGGCGGGGGCGAAAGGTTTAGATTTTGCGCCCCCGTGATAAGTAGGTTGGCTGGATTAAAGGTGAGATACCTAACCCGCCCTCATCCCCCAGCCCCTTCTCCCAAAAAGGGAGAAGGGGAGCCGGATAGTCCCTCTCCCTACCTGGGGGAGGGATTTAGGGTGAGGGTGCATTTGAAAGATAATTGCGCCTTCCTACTTATTGGGATATTTGCCCCTATTGAAACAGGCGGCGATTGAGGATCGGACTGACGAAGGCTAAACCCAACACCAATAAAAACACGACAATTTGCTGGGCAACGTAGTAATGGCGATGGGGTGCATCGGGATGGTGCTGGCTAATCGTATTCAGATCAATGCCCTCGCTACCCACGGGAATCGTTAAAAAATCCCAATGGTTTTCTTCCCCAATTTCCACGCCCCAATCCCCCGCAAGGGTATAGTCCGGCGCAAACTCAATCACCCCTTCAGCATTGGTTTGGGTTTCGATGGGTGCAAGGTTGGAGCCACTGGGGGGATAGATAACAACGGGAGCATCAGCGAAAACTTCCCCCGTGCTAAAGCTGGCTTGGAGTTCAAGGATATTACCCCGGAGGTAAAAGTTGGTTTGCAAACTGTGGGCCAAGGCGGGGGTGGCAAAACCCAGGAGAGTGAAGCAGCAGAGGAGCGCGATACAGAAAGATTTGATCATGATCAGTAAAGAAGAAAAAAGCTAAAAAACCGTCGTGCTAGAAGCCCAAACTAACCCCAGGCCGAGGGTGATCACCATAATGCCACTGGCAACGGAAAGCTGCCGCGATCGCTGGGCCAGTTGGGGCAATTGCTCCAACCATTGCCGGGCATAGACGGCCACCAAACCAAGGGCGATGAGGACAGCGGCCAAACCGAGGCTAAAGCTACTCACCAACAGGAGGCCATAGGTCATCTGATGGAGAGCGATCGCACTCATTAACATCACCAAAGCCGAGGGGCAAGGGGTTAAACCCCCGGCAATACTCAACTTCACCAATCCCCCTAAATCCGCCGGGGTATGGTGGTGGTGATCATGATCATGCTCATCATGGCAGTGATCCCCCTGCTGACGGCGCAACAGGTTAATCCCCACCCAACAGACGATCGCCCCACTGGCCGCCCCCATAATCGGATAAAACTGCTCCGGGTCAAGGAATTGGGCCGCCAGGAGGGCGATCGCCCCCAAAACAAACACCGTTAACGTATGGGTAATCGTCGTCATCACCCCCAAGAGCACCGCTTGGGTCGCAGTGCCCTTCGTACCAATGAGATAGGCACTCACCAAGGTTTTACCATGGCCAGGGGAAAGGCCATGCACAGCCCCAAACCCAAAGGCCAGAGCAACCCCCCCCAAAACAGCGGTGAGGGTGGGGGGAGTGGTGGTGAGGTCAACCCAGGGGGTGGCATGGTGGAGATGGGCGAGGAGTGGATAGAGCATAGTGGGGAGTAGGAAGTAATGGGAAGTAAAAAGTGAGAAGGAAAAAGGAAAAAGTAATTTACTTTTGCCTTTTTCCCTTTACCTTTTTCCTTTTTAACTTTTCCCTAACGGGATTGATTCTGTAACTGAGCCGTGCGGACATTAATATTCAGGGTTTGGTTGCCCCGCCGGACGGTGAACCGGAGCCGACCATTTACGCCGCTTTGCTCCACGATGTTTTGAATCTCTGTGCCACGGGTGACGCGCTTGCCGTCAATTTCGGTAATCACATCGCCTCGCCGTAGCCCCGCCTCTGCTGCGGGCGTATCGGGGAGAATCCGCCAAATAAATACGCCGTCCACCTCTGGGATCGTAAAGGAGGAATTGGGATCGGCATTGCTGCGGCGGGCTTGGTCGGCGGTAATATCGCGCATTTCGATGCCCACGTAGGGATGGGGCACTTGCTGACCAGCGGCAAGGATGTCTTTTAATTCCTTGGCCTTATTGATGGGGATGGCGAACCCAATCCCCATGGCATTAGCCCGGATCGCCGTATTAATGCCAATCACCTCCCCCCGATCATTGAGGAGGGGGCCGCCGGAGTTGCCGGGGTTGATGGCGGCATCGGTTTGGAGGAAGTTGAGGCGTTTATCGGGGATGCCCACTTGGGAGGAGGGGCGATCGAGGGTGCTGATGATCCCTAACGTTACCGTATTGTTTAAGCCGCCAGGGCTACCGACGGCGATCGCCCAATCCCCCACTTCCAACCCATCAGAATTACCCAAGGGAGCCACGGGGAGATCAGCGGCGCGATCGCTAATTTTCACCACCGCCAAATCCGTCACCGTATCTGTCCCCAACACCGAAGCCTCAAACTCTCGGCCATCCTGGAGCGTCACCGTCACCTCTTCCGCCCCACTGACCACATGGGCATTGGTGAGGATCATCCCGGCTCGGTCAATGATAAAGCCGGAGCCTTGCCCCTCCACCCGCCTTTCCTGGGGCATTTGTTGAAAAAATTGATCCCCAAAGAAATCCCGGAAAAAGGGGTCTTGCATCATCGGCGGCAACTGGTTTTCCACGGTGCGGGCAATATCAATGCGCACCACCGCCGGGCCGGTGCGTCGGATTGCGGCTGAAACAAAATTGCGCTGGCCGGTGGGGCGGATATCCTGGGCCAGAAGGGTTTCCGTGGGAGCCATAGGGGAAGCAATGGCCTCAGGAGCCGGGTCAGCATTAGAAGCCGCCACCCGCAGGGTTGTAAACGCCAGGATTCCCCCCAACAGTAGGGCAAAAACATGGGAGGCAATTTTACGGAAAGTGTGAGCTATAGAGATGATCATCGGTCGCGGGATTGTGAACAATGAACCCAAATTTTGATCGCAAATTCAAGACCCGGAAGTACCCCTCAGAGCCAATCGCCCGACCTGGGAGAGGGGTTTGGGGTGAGGGGGTCTTGTCGGTAACGGGTCAGATCATTTTTTCATGATAGCGCGGGGTTTCTCCCAGCGTGAGCCATCAAAAAGGGACAACCCGAAGGCTGTCCCTTTAGACCGGAAGCAAATCAGCAGGTTCCCTAGGCAACAGGATAAACGCTGACTTTCTTGCGGGATTTGCCCCGCCGTTCAAACGTGACAATCCCTTCCACCAGGGCAAACAGCGTATCATCTCTGCCCACGCCCACGTTTTCACCGGGATGCACCTTCGTGCCCCGTTGACGGATGATGATGCTGCCGGCTTTAGCCCGTTGGCCGCCGTAGAGCTTCACGCCCAAGCGTTTGGCGTTAGAGTCGCGCCCGTTTCTTGTGCTACCTGTACCTTTCTTATGAGCCATGGGTTAACCTCCAGTTGATTAATTTATTCATTGTGGCACGATTCGCAATGGCCTATTGATCGCGCTGGCTTCTAACCTGCCTGATCCACTGCGAAAAAGCTGAGGTGATAGATCGTCCCTTTCCAGGGATGGGTTTGGGCTTCCCGCACCAGCACCGGCCCTTGCCAGTTGATTTCAGGAATCGTCACATCGATCACGGTTTTATTGACCGCCGTTTTGCGCATCAGCGTATCGGCATCTTTGGCATTGACCACGAGCAAAACGGATTCTGCACCTTGGTGGCCATAGAGGTTGGCGGGGATTAAACCCTCGCGGCGTAGAGCGCGGGGTTTACTGCCTTCGGGGCGGGGTTGACAAGCGATCGTCAGAGACATGATTAGGTTTAAGGGTAGTAAAGAATAAAAGGGTTAAGGGGAAACTTGCGGTGCATCCAACAACGCCCGTTTTGGCCCGTGGATGGGGTCTTCAACGATGATCGTCTGATCCCGACTGGGGCCGAGGGAGACGATCGCGATCGGCACTTCCATCAACTCCGCCAAAAACTTGAGGTAACTCAAGGCAGCGGCGGGCAAATCTGCCAAACTGCGACAGTCCGCTGTGGACTGTTGCCAACCGGGGAGGGTTTTATAGATGGGTTTGCACTGGGCAAAATGGCGGGCATTGCTGGGGAGGTGGTTGCACACTTCGCCCTCAATATCGTAGGCCACACAGACCTTAATTTCCGCCAAA